>CAMBAN010000100.1 GCA_945864145.1 uncultured Lachnospiraceae bacterium
CGTTATTTTATATCTATTTTAGTTTGTAGCTGCCTTTTTTATTTATCTGTTCTTTGCTGGCTAATCATCCAGTTGAGTAAATCATACTCTTCATCCTTATAGACATGTCTGATTTCATGTCCTTCTCCCTCAAGCATGATTAATTCACAGTTTCCTCCATTATCCTGAATCACTTTTGCTGCTGTTACAGAACTAAATCCCATACCATAATCCAGGCTGCCATGAAAAATCTTAACCGGCACATTTGTGAGTACCTTACAGCTTGCTGCATTTATAGAACCACAGACAGGTACTACTGCTGAAAAGAAGTTTGGATTTTTGATTGCAATGTTGTATGTACCACAACCACCAAGACTACAGCCTGTTAATGAAATTCTTGAAATATCTACATTTTCTTCTTCCACTACGATATTGATTAATTCCATCACATCATCAGCCAGACTTGTCCAGTTATAGCTGGATGGACACTGTGGTGAAATCACAATCGCATTTGGGTAAATATCTCCGTTATTAATATAAGAAGGTAAACTTTCAATCTTTAATAATGTATCTAAATTACTTCCCTTACCATCTGTACCATGTAAATACACAATCATTGGTAATGCTTCATCCTTAGACTCTGTTGGTCTGTAACACCAATAACCAAAATTACTTACACGTTTTGTAGATGTACTCTTTTTCTCCATTGTATAGCTTGCAGCAATCTGTGCTTCCTCTGCCTCTCTGATTGCTCTTGCTTCAGCTAATGCCTGCTGTTCTTCGTAATATTTCTGTAACATAATAGCATCCATTTCTGAAGCGCTTGCCTGCATAGGCATGGCACTGGCGCATAAAACGGCAACACATAATCCCATAGCTACTGCCTTACATTTCTTTATTAGACTTATATATTTCATTTATTTTTCTCCCAATTCTTGCTCTTTTTCTTTCTTTTTGTTAAGCCCTCATCCTTAACAATGACTACTATACCTTTATTGTCTTATTAAGTCAATATGTCATGCGTGCAACTTTTTTTTCAATTTTTTGTTATTTCCAATTAATAATTTTGTAATATTTAAATTGTAAAACAGCACATGTAAATGTCTGATTTTTGTCAACAAAAGATATTTTTTTGCGCACAAAAATAGAGCAACATAATATGTTGCTCTAAAACTATACCTGATATTTAAAATTTTCTAAGCTCAATCGAATCATCATCCGGTGTATTTTCTACAGATATAATTCTTACATCATAGCCAAAGCCTGCATTAACTTCTACGTGTACCTGCTCACCAGCTTTATGCCCGATTAATGCCTTTGCAATTGGAGATTCGATACTGATAAGTCCCTTTAATGGATTATTTCTCACTGTTGTTACCAGCTTATATTTTTCAATAGTACCGTCCTCGACAAATTCAACCTCAACGGTTTTATTCAGTCCGATTTCATCCTCTTTCGCATCATCCTCAATAATCTCGGCTGTCTTTATCATTCTTTCCAGATATCTGATTCTGCTCTCATTTTGATTTTTATACTTCTTTGCCGCATAATACTCAAAATTCTCACTTAAATCGCCCTGTGCCCTTGCTTCCTTTACCTGCTCTAAAGCTTCCTTACGAATGACAAGCTTACGGTGCTCGATTTCCTCTTCCATTTTTCTGATGTCATTTCTCGTTAATTTGTCATTCATGATTCATAAATACCTCTTATTTTTACTTCTCCATCTAACCACACACGTTTACAACAGGTACAGGCAAAATCCTGCGCCTGTGCATCAAAAACCATAACATAACCACCACATACCGGACATGTGGCAACATACTCTATTGCCTGCTGTTCCATATAAATCCCCCATACCTTTCCCATACTGTCAATTGTTATCGTTTTTACCTATTAGAAAGATTATAAATTTTCTTTTTACTTATTGCAAGCCTTACTCTTATGAATTGCATATAAAGGTAAAGCCACAAATACCATACCACCAAGAATATTTCCGATTGTAACCGGAATCTGATTGTGGATAAATCCACCAATGTTTACACTTGCAGCAATGCTTTCTGCACTAATGCCATATAACTCCTCTGCCTTTGCTACATAATCCGCATTGCAGGATGCAAAAATACCTGCCGGAATGTAAAACATATTTGCAACACAGTGCTCCCAACCACCAATTACAAAAGCTAAAATTGGAAAAAAGATTGCCCATACTTTACCTGCAATATCTTTTGCTGCAGTAGCCATTAATACAGCAATGCATATTAAAATATTGCATAAAATACCTGAACATACTGCTCTAAACGGTGCAAGGTTCACTTTGCCGTAAGCTACCTTAATGGTATAGGCGCCAAGAGCACCATTGCTGTAATCTAACAATCCACTGAAGTATACCAATGCAGAGATAATCAGTGCTCCTGCTAAATTACTCAACCAGACAACTACTAATGTCTTTATCATTGCGCCTGCTGAAAAACGCTTATCTGCCACGCCTGCAATCATCAGGCAATCGCCGGTAAAAAGCTCACCGCCAACAAAGACAATCATCATCAGTCCTACAGGGAAGATGCAACCTGCAAGTGTTTTTGCAAGTCCCTGATTTGCAATATTGTGAACAGCCGCACTACTGGTTGCTCCACCAAACGCAATAAAAGCGCCCGCCATAATTCCTAATAAAATGCATTTTAAAAGAGACAGCTTTACTTTTCCTTCTCCTGCCTTCATATTCAGCTCAAATACTTCTGCCGGTGCATTAAAATTATTTTCCATGTTCTCTTCTTCCTTATCCTGTATATTGTATACAATTATCATACATCAAAATGTTCCATTTGAAAACCTTATTTGATAAAAAAATAACATTGTACGGCATACAGAACAATTTGCTCTTTATAGTAATTTGCTCTTTTGCTTTTCCTGATACATTTTTTGGTCTGCACGCTTTACAACTTCTTCCAGTTCTTCTCCTTTTCCCATTTCATAGCCAAGAGCCGCAGACATGTTTATCCTGGCTGTTTGATTTGTCACTCGCAAGTTTTCACGACACTTATCAATGATTTCCTGAAGACGTTTTTCGCTTTTTCCTTCCACGACAATGACAAATTCATCACCACCTATTCGAAAAACATATTCCTTATCCTCTGTATGGATAGCATCTCTAATTGCAGATGCTACCCCATAAATCAGCTCATCTCCCATTTCATGTCCAAAACAGTCATTTACGGATTTCAGATTATTTACATCTACAAAAATGACCCCTATGTCAGTTACCTTAGGGAAATATTCCTTTGTCATTTGAATATATTTATTCTTATTGTATAGCTGTGTCATATCATCTGTTTCACTGCGTCTTCTCCATCGAATTTCCTTAATGGCCCTTTGCGCAATTTCTTCTGAAATATGTGTCAGAATTGGTACCGTTGCGAGAAACAAAAGACTTCTTGGCAACACATAAAACAAAGGTAAGGTTACCCATGGATTGGGATTGACCTGTTGTGCCCTAAAGATTCCATCTGCATCCACATACTCAGCCAAAGGTTTCACTGTCAGTAATGCCATATTCGCATCACAAACACCTACGTAATAGCCAATCATGACCACTGCGAACATACTGATGACTGTCGTAATATAAGTAAATACTACCACTTTTTTCTGACTGTACTGACAAGCATAAAACATCGGAAGCATACTTAGCAGAAGAGCATGATAGGTTAACGTTATTCCTATAATTGTAGTTGTAAGGACTATAGAACCAATTACCAGATATTTTATCCAGGGTTTATCTAAGCCAATCAAATGGCACGCAAGGCAAACAACTGCAGTAATGCCCGTCGCAGAGAACATACTGATATTCATCAGCCTTTGGTCTACTATAAAGATACCGACTATATTCAAAAGCCATGTAATAACCGGAAAACACATAGTCACAATCAGGCACTGCAAATTAAATCTGTTCGTATGTGCCTCCTGCTCCCTGAAATCCTTTCTCATTTCGTTCTCAGTCACTTCTATATCCTCCGTTTATCTGTAGCCAATTACCTTTGCAGTCTCTGGCTTTATTTCCGCTACAGACTGTGCTACATCAACAATTGAAACCTGTTTTCCTTTTCTTATAAACATAGGCACCTCATTCAATGCTACATCAATAAAATGATATCCCCTGGTCATCTCTTCCTGTAAAATTGTTCCATCCGGCATAAATTTTACAAACATCATTTCTTCCGGTAAGTAAACAGTTCTTCCGATTGCATTCTGTGTATAAACAGGTGTAATCATAAGCTCGTTGCCCAGTAAAAGCTGGTCCTCTGTTGCAACTGCATATTTATCCTCCGGAAATTCAAAGCCTAACGGTTTAAAATACATATCGTTTTCCTTTGCAGCTTTTACAAAGGTATCATATAAATATGGAAGTAAACGATATCTTACACCAATTACATGTTTAAAATCATTTGTATTTTCAAACTGATAGCATTCCTGCTCTCTTGTACCAAGCGCTGCATGATTTCTCATAAGTGGTGTAAATACACCTAATGCAAGCCATCTTAATAATAAATCCCTGGTCGTATGAGAGCCAAATCCACCAAGGTCTGCACCACAATACAGAAAACCACACATATTTAAGGAAGGCATCATTTTCAAATTTAGCAGAATATGAGACCACCAGGACTGATTATCTCCGGTCCAAATTCCACCATAGCGATGCATACCAATATAAGAAGCTCTGGAAAACAGTAAAATTTCCTTATCCGGTGCTATTTTAGAAAAGGCTTCGCCTGCAGCTCTTGTCATATTAAAACCATACAGGTTATGCACCTTATCATGACGAACCATTTCGCCGTTTACCTTATGATAAAATCTCTCATAGTCTTGTGGACTATTTTGTATGCGATTCATTTTTTCTCTGACTTCATATGGTAAGGCATTCGCATTGTCCATAATATCTTCCCGATGTGCCTGTTCTTGCGGCTCTTCTAAAGAATGTACAAAAGCTTTCATTGCCTCGTTCAAATCTTCAACGCCTTCCTTAGAGTAAAAAATCGCAGGCTCGTTCATATCATTCCAAAAGCCCTCAATCCCCTGGTCAATTAGAATCTGATATTTACTGCCAAACCATTCTCTGGCATCTTTATTTAAAACATCAGGAAAATGTGTCCAGCCCGGCCATACTGCTGCCACAAAGTCTGAACCATCTGCACGCTTGCAAAAATAGCCCTTTTTCACACCTTCCTCGTAAATATCGTATCCTTCTTCTATCTTGACACCCGCATCGATAATAGGAATCAATCTGATATGCTGTTCTTTCATTTTCTGCACAAAGGATGGAAAATCAGGAAATCTTTCCGGATTAATCGTAAAATCCTTGTAATCCTGCATATAGTCAATATCCATATAGACCATATCCAAAGGAATACCATTTTCACGATATCCCTTTACGACCTTTTCTACATCCTCTGCCGTCTGATATCCCCATCTGCTCTGACCAAATCCAAAAGCAAATTTCGGTGGAATATAGCTTGTTCCAATCAGCTTTCTGAACTGTTTTGTTACATCATAAGCAGATTCACCTGTTATCACATACAAATATAAATCGGCATCATCACAGCTTACTGTTAACGTATCCTGTCTTGTATAACCGATATCAAATCTGATTTTTCCCGGATAATCAAAGAACATACCTACCTGTTGTTTGCCGGAAATAATGATAAAATTATGTGCACCATATAGAGAAACCTTTTCTTCTGTATGATTTGGGTCATCTGTACAATTGCTTTCGTACACATACCCTCTTTTATTGATGCCTCTGTTTGCTTCTCCTAATCCATAAATGACATCTGTGTCATCCATCAGATACGTAAAGGAAAAATGTCCATTTGTCTGAAAACTTCCCTGTGCTATACAAGGTGCTTCCGTTTCTTCCTGCATCTGCGTTAAAATAGCATCTGTTTCAAACGGTTTTCCAAATCTGTACTTTTTAATCATCTGCCTTTTCTCCTTTCAAAACTGCTTTCTGTTTTTCACGTTCTACTTTCGAATAAATACAGCCGCAATAGTCCTGTCTATAAAGCCCGTACTCTGCAGACAGTTCTATAGAGCGCTTATATCCATTCTTCTTTTTGAAATCTGATACCAGCCAGGAAATCCCATACTCTTCACTCAGTCTTTCCCCTATTTCATTCAACTTTTTTGCATTCTTTAACGGACTGATTGTCAACGTTGTTGCAAAATAATCATAGTTTCCTTCTTTTGCATATGCTGCTGTTTTGCGCAATCTCAACTCATAGCAGGCAAAGCAACGTTCTCCACCCTCCGGACATTGCTCCATTCCCTTTGCCATATCGTAAAAGCACTGTGGCTCATAATCGCCCTCTATAACTGCTATCGGATATAGCTCAGGATGTGTTTTGCACTGTTCATTGTATGCCTCAATCAGTCTTTTTTGTTCTTCTACTCTCTTTCGGTATTCTTTTTCCATGGAAATATTTGGATTGTAGTAAAAAACTGTTATTTGAAAATAGTTACGTAAATATTCCAATACATAACTGCTGCAAGGGGCACAACAGCTATGCAGAAAAAGCTTTTTCCCAAGCTGATTATCTTTTTCCAATTCAGAAAGCATCTTATCTAACTCTTTTTGATAATTTCTTACCTGATCCATGCTTGTCTTTCCTTATCGCAATATATAATATGTATCTATTCTAACATGAAATCCCAATCACGAAAAGTCAAACTTCCCCTTGTCCTCATCTCTTTTACTCTATTTTTTATTGTGTTTTATTCCTATGCGCTATAAAATGAAAATAGCATAAATATAAATATGGAAAATACATGAAAAGAGGTTATCTATGAACTTTACAGTTGAATTACCGGAAATTAACAATAAAAGCTATGACATTCGAGATTTTGGTGCCATAAACGGCGGAAAATCCTGTGATGCAAAAGCAAATGCTGCTGCTATCAACCATGCTATTCAGGAAGCAAATAAAAATGGCGGTGGTCGTGTTGTGATTCCAACCGGTGTCTGGATGAGTGGACCTATTGCATTATTATCTCATGTAGAATTACATGTAGAGACTGGTGCAATTCTCTTGTTTGACAAGCAAGAAGAGCTTTATCCCCTCTATCAATCAGATTTTGAAGGTACGGAAACAATTCGTGCCCTTTCTCCTATTCATGCCGAATACGCAAGTCATATCGCTATCACCGGAAATGGTACGATTGACGGAAACGGACAACTATGGCGCCCTATTAAACAGTTTAAAGTTACTGAAAGACAGTGGAAAAGCTTATTGGAAAAGTCAACCTATACAGTAGAAGCAAATGACGGTCATATCTGGTTACCTACAGAATCAAGCTACAACGGTTGGTTATTAAGTTTCGAGCATGACCCTGCATTGGATAACCTGGAAAGTGCACAGGCTTACTGGGATTTCTTTAGGCCTGTCATGGTCCGTTTATACCACTGCGACCATGTTCTCATTGAAAATGTGACATTGCAAAACTCTCCTGCATGGAATCTGCACCCATGCTTTTGTGAACATATCACCATCAGAAATGCAAATATTCGAAATCCTTACTATGCGCAAAATGGAGATGGTCTTGACTTAGAGTCCTGCAAATATGCACAAATTACTGATACTACCTTTGATGTCGGCGATGATGCCATCTGCATGAAATCAGGCAAAGGAAAAAAAGCCAGAGAAATCAAAGTACCAACAGAGTACGTGCGTATCAGCAATTGTACTGTTTATCACGGACATGGTGGCTTTGTTGTCGGAAGCGAAATGTCTCGAGGTATCCGACATGTAGAAGTGAAAAACTGCAGCTTTATCGGTACTGATGTTGGTATCCGCTTTAAATCTGCTCTTGGCAGAGGCGGTGTTGTAGAGGATATTACTTTAGATTCCATTCAAATGACAGACATTGTAAATGAAGCGATTATCTTTACGATGGGCTATGTACTTGATTATAGAGAGCCTGCAAAGGATACTGCTCCATGCTCTAAAGAGGATATCCCCTATTTTAAAAATATCACCATGAAGAACATTATCTGCAACAGTGCAAAAACCGGCTTCAAAGCAGACGGATTAGACTTAGGTATGCTTGGAACTGACGCCCCTGTCATTGATGAAATCAAACTGCAGGATTCTGTTATTCTTGCCAAAACAGATAAAACTATTCAAAATGCCGGAACCATTACTTTTGAAAATGTAGCCTGGAGCTAAATCAAAAATCATGCATATTTCCATGCATTCTGTTTACACTAAATAGTATGAAAAGAATTGCCGCCTGGCGGCGGAATGGGGATTATTATGAAGTCAAAAAATACGCTATGGATTTTATTCAAATCCATGTTTCTTTTAAGTGCCTGTACGTTTGGTGGAGGTTTTGTCATTGTTTCTTTGATGAATAAAAAGTTTGTGGAAGAATTAGGCTGGTTAGAGGAGGATGAAATGCTGGATATCACAGCTATTACCCAATCCTCTCCCGGTCCGCTTCCGGTAAACGCTTCTGTCATAATCGGTTACCGCATCCATGGGGTAACCGGTTCCCTGGTTGCCATTTTGGGTACCATTCTTCCACCAATGATTATCATTTCACTCATTTCACTTTTTTACACACAGTTTCGGACAAATAAATATATATCCGTTGCTTTACTTGTCATGCGTGCAGGAGTTGCGGCCGTTATCTTAGATGTGGTATGGGAGCTTGCTGTAAAGGTTTTTAAAACCAGACGTTTCCTCTATATTGCCATGATGTTGCTTGCCTTTCTTGCTACCTGGTTCTTTGATATCAGTGCCATGACAATTATCTTTGTATGTCTTGCTATTGGCGTTATAGATCTTTTACTTTCCCTAAGAAAGGAGTAACCTATGCAGCTTTTGATTTTATTTTTCAGTTTTTTACAGGTGGGACTTTTCAGTGTAGGTGGCGGCTATGCAGCCATTCCCCTCATCCAGGCTCAAATAGTGGACATTCATGGTCTGATGACCTTAGAAGAATTTACAGATTTGATTACGATAGCAGAAATGACTCCAGGACCGATTTCCATTAATTCCTCGACCTTTGTCGGAACCAGATTAGCCGGTCCAATAGGAGCCATTATCTGTACACTTGGTTGTATTCTGCCATCTTTTGTCATTTGTCTGACACTGGCTTATTTTTATTACAAATACCGCAAGTTTTCCGGTGTACAAACGGTACTTGGTGCACTACGTCCTGCTGTGGTGGCACTCATTGGCTCAGCCGGTCTTTCCATTCTCCTGCTTGCGCTTTTTGGTGACAGTACCACTTATCAGCTTTCTGACATTCATGTCATAGAATTACTGCTTTTTCTTTTTAGTTTTCTGATTTTAAGACTCGGAAAAGCAAATGCCGTTACCATTATTCTTGGAAGTGGCGTAATAGGTACCTTCCTTTACCTTTTTAGATAACATACTCTTTAAGTGGCTGTCGCATTGTTTGTAGAATTTGAATGAAACTCCCTACTTCAAATCTTCCTTTCTGAAATATAAAAATGTAAAGAGGAAACCAGCTCCTGATACCACAAGAATAATCGCCATGGCTAACCAGACAGGATAACCTGTACTCTCTATTCTACCATCCAACAGTAGAACACTGGCAGTCCATGGGTATAAAGCGCCCCATTTTTGATTGCAAAGAGCTGCACTTCCTAACACAATCACTGCCGAAGCAATCATTGGTGCAACAAATCCCTTTGTTCTCTGCGCAATATAAATAAATGGAGATGTTGTAATAAACATAAGGACTGTGAGCAGAAAATAATCCGGTATCCATTTTAGCGCCGTAATCAGGCTATATTCTGCCATACCAAAGGTTACATGACATATTCCTCCAAAGGACAGAATACATGCCCATGACACAAGTGTCAGAAAGGAATCCCACAAAAACAGCGTACAAAACTTTCCCACTAATATTTTACTTCTTGAAATAGGAATTGGTAAAATAGTCTTCCATGTGTTTTCCTCATATTCTCTGCTGAATAAATAAGAGGCAATCGCCACAGATACCATCATATTAGCCAGTAACAGCATATAAAGAATACTATCCTCATAAACTGCATGTAATAAAATCTGTTGTTC
>CAMBAN010000101.1 GCA_945864145.1 uncultured Lachnospiraceae bacterium
AGTGACTGGAGTTCAGACGTGTGCTCTTCCGATCCCTTCCGGTCCGAGCTTTGTATCACGGGCATCTGTTTCATACTCTTCCATATGGATAGAAGTATAAACATCCTCCTGTACCAATCTTTCACTTAACAGAACGGCATCCTCGTAGTTATAGCCTTCCCAGGTCATGAAACCGATTAACGGATTCTTACCAAGACCTAACTCACCGCCACAAGTAGATGGACCGTCTGCAATAACCTGACCTGCTTCAACATGGTCGCCCTTGAATACGATAGGCTTCTGGTTGTAGCAGTTAGACTGGTTACTTCTTACGAATTTATATAATTTATATTCAGCCTTTTCGCCATCATCATATGTCATCTTAATTAAGTTAGAAGATACATAAGTAATAGTTCCGGCTTTCTTTGCAACTACACAAACACCTGAGTCAACAGCAGCTTTCACTTCCATACCTGTTCCAACTGCCGGTGCTTCTGTAAACAGAAGTGGTACCGCCTGACGCTGCATGTTTGAACCCATCAGCGCACGGTTCGCATCATCGTTCTGCAAGAAAGGAATTAATGCTGTAGCAACAGAGAATACCATTCTCGGAGATACGTCCATATAGTCGAACATAGTCTTTGGATATTCCTGTGTCTCGTCTAAATAACGACCTGATACAGAATTACGGATGAAATATCCATTCTCATCAAGTGCCTCATTAGCCTGAGCTACATGGTAATTATCCTCTTCATCTGCAGTCATATATACAACTTCATCTGTAACTCGAGGATTTTTAGGGTCTGACTTATCAATTTTTCTATATGGTGCCTCGATAAATCCATACTCATTGATTCTTGCGAAAGATGCCAATGAGTTAATCAAACCGATGTTAGGACCTTCAGGTGTCTCGATAGGACACATTCTTCCATAATGAGAGTAGTGTACGTCTCGAACCTCGAATCCGGCACGGTCTCTTGAAAGACCACCAGGTCCTAATGCTGAAAGACGTCTCTTATGAGTCAACTCACCAAGTGGATTGTTCTGATCCATGAACTGTGAAAGCTGTGAAGAACCAAAGAATTCTTTGATTGCAGCCTGCACAGGTTTAATATTAATCAATACCTGTGGTGAAACATCATCAGAATCATGTGTTGTCATACGTTCACGAACAACACGCTCCATTCTTGAAAGACCGATACGATACTGATTCTGTAATAATTCACCAACGGCTCTGATACGTCTGTTTCCCAAGTGGTCGATATCATCACTGTTTCCGAGCTCATATTCCAAATGCATATTATAGTTAATAGAAGCTAAAATATCCTCTTTGGTAATGTGCTTTGGAACTAATTCCTGTACATTTCTTGTGATAGCATCTGCCAATTCCTCAGGATTTTCAGAGTATTCCTCCAAAATCTGACGAAGTACAGGGAAATAAACCTGCTCAGTAATACCTAATGCCTTAGGGTCACACTCAACAAAATTTGTGATATCTACCATCATATTGGAAAGAACCTTAACAACTCTTTCCTCTGTTTGAATCCATACAAAAGGAACTGCAGCATTCTGAATCGCATCTGCCATTTCCATAGTAACCTTCTCGCCCTTCTGGCCAAGAACTTCACCTGTAAATGGATCTACTACATCCTCTGCAAGCTCTGCATTACGAATTCTATTTCTTAAAGCAAGTTTTTTATTGAACTTATAACGTCCAACCTTTGCAAGGTCATAACGTCTAGGGTCAAAGAACATAGCAGTTACTAAGTTCTCAGCACTATCTAAGCTAAAAGGCTCGCCCGGACGAATCTTGCTGTATAACTCTTTTAAACCTTCCTGATAATTTTCAGAAGTATCCTTTGTAAAGCTTGCATGAATCTTAGGTTCATCACCAAAAAGCTCAAGGATTTCTTCGTTGGTACCAACACCTAACGCTCTGATAAATACAGTAATAGGTACCTTTCTTGTTCTATCTACACGAACATAAAATACATCATTAGAGTCTGTTTCATACTCCAACCATGCACCACGATTAGGAATTACTGTACAAGAGAACAGTTTTTTACCAATCTTGTCGTGCGCAATACCATAATAGATACCAGGTGAACGAACTAACTGACTTACAATGACTCTTTCTGCACCATTGATAACAAAGGTACCTGTTTCAGTCATTAATGGGAAATTACCCATAAAAATCTCATGTTCGCTGATTTCATCCTTTTCTTTGTTATGAAGGCGAACTTTAATTTTTAAGGGGGCTTCATAAGTTAAATCTCTTTCCTTGCATTCTTCAATTGTGTGCTTAATCTCATCCTCTGCCAACACATAATCAACAAACTCAAGGCTTAAGCGGCCACTATAGTCTGTAATTGGAGAGATATCTGCAAGAGCCTCACGAAATCCTTCATCAAGAAACCATTTGTAGGAATCTTTCTGCACTTCGATTAAGTTTGGCATTTCCAAAACCTCTTTTTGTCTTGAATAGCTCATACGCATCGTATTACCGGCGGTAACTGGACGTATTCTGTTCTTTTCCATGACATTTCACCCCGTTCTTCATGATATAAATCTATTTCTATTTACGCCATTTGGGCACAAAAGTAGCACAATTTATCACAATAGCGCACACTACATATTATCACAAGTGTTTTTCCAAGTCAACTATTATTTATTCTTTTTCCCAAGTTTTTTCCAGTAAAAGAATTTGCTCAGTAGCAAACTCTTTTTTACTACATATAAGCACTTTCCTATTACATAAAAAAACCGGGCAGTTGTCTGCCCGGTAAATAGTTGCTTATATTACTTAAGAGTAACCTTTGCGCCTTCAGCTTCAAGTTTAGCCTTGATATCTTCAGCTTCTGCCTTAGATGCAGCTTCCTTTAATGTCTTAGGAGCGTTATCTACTAAATCCTTAGCTTCCTTTAAGCCAAGACCTGTTGCTTCACGAACAACCTTGATAACCTTAACCTTGTTTGGTCCAACATCTGTTAACTCAACATCGAACTCGTCCTTCTCTTCTTCAGCTGCTGCGCCAGCACCTGCTGCTGCAACTACAACGCCTGCTGCTGCAGATACACCGAACTCTTCTTCACAAGCTTTTACTAAATCATTTAATTCTAAAACAGTTAACTCTTTGATAGCATCAATAAATTCTGCTGTTGTCATCTTTGCCATTTTTAATTACCTCCATTAAAATAATCTTTTCATTTTCATTAACAATTGTTTGGTTATCCTCACGGATTACTCAGCTGGTGTTTCCTCAGCTGCAGGTGCTTCAGCTTCTGCTACAGGAGCTTCTTCTGTTGCTGCTGGTTCACATGCACCAGCGCCACCTTTCTCTGCAATCTGGTTAAGCACACGAGCGAAGTTTGTAATAGGAGACTGAATGCTTCCAAGGAACTTGGAAAGTAATTCTTCTCTTGAAGGAATGTTTGCGATAGCTGTCATTCCCTTAGCGTCATATACAACGCCTTCAACAACACCTGCCTTGATTTCAAGTGCTGGACAATCCTTTGCAAATTTTGCAATTACTCTAGCTGGTGCTGTAGCATCAGTTGTAGAGATAGCGATTGCGTTAGTACCTTCCAAGCTTGCTGTTAAGCCTTCGAATTCTGTACCAGCGAAAGCACGAGTCATCATTGTGTTCTTGTAAACCTTGTAAGTAATTCCAGCCTCACGGCACTGCTTACGAAGCTGTGTATCCTGAGCTACAGTAATTCCGCTGTAGTTAACGATTACAACTGAGGCAGCATCCTTGATGCTAGCTGAAATTTCTTCAACGATAGGCTGTTTTAATTCGATTTTTGCCATTTTTCTTACCTCCTTATAGATTCTAATTGGATTTCTCCAAACGGACAGCTTGTACTGTCCTGCCGAAAAGGAGTTCTATACAAAAATAAACCTCCCTATCAAAGACAGAGAGGCAAAAAGTCATCATGTAAAACTCTTTTCCCTCGGTAGGCGATACGCTTACGCTGTACATTTCTGTCAGCACCTACTGTCTTCGGCATGGTTTTTAAACCTTAAATAGATTATCACACTAAAAATTGTATGTCAATACTTTTTACAATTTATTTTATCATTTTACAAATTTCTGCAACAGTAAGCCTTTGCTGCTCTTCCCTTGTTATGGATGCCTCCCCATCTTTTTTCTGCACTCCATAATTTCCAAACTGTGCATGATTGCCACCCTGTATACAGATTTCCGTATATGCTTCCGGCATATAATCTCTACCCTGATTTATTTTATCCATGTTGAGGACTCCGTCTTCACTTCCATAAATGGAAATCACTGAAAAGCCTTTTGTCTGTAAACTTTTTGTCGGATACGCTGCCAAAAGCACCAGTCCGTTCAAACTGTCCAAATGCTCTGCTGCATAATCTGCTGCCATAGCTCCTCCCAGAGAATGTCCGCCAAGGAACCAATGGTTATAGGTATCGTTTTCCATAATAATATCTGCACTGTTTTTACCCAAAAATGCAAGATTACACGGCATTTTTACAAGAAATACATCCACACCCGCTTCTGCCACCTGATACAGTAAAGGAACATACGCAGTGTATTCAACTTTTGCACCCGGATAAAAAATGAGTGCCTGTTCCGTTGCAGGTCCATCTAAGAACAGACCATTTTCTGTTTCTTCTATTTTAACTGAACCATTTTTCTCCAAATACTGTTGCACTGTTTCATCGCTTCGATAATAATCCTGCACATAGCACACACATCCTGCCACTAGCAAAAGTACAACTACAACACTTACTATTACTTTTTGTTTCTTTTTCATATGTTTCATTTTTTTGCGTCCTAACCTTTTTTATTTTTAGGATAAAAGATTCATCACATACTGACCTGTACAGCGCTTCTTCGCATCCATATCTCCTGTCTTTACTAAGAGTTGGTTTTTAATTTTAAGCTCCCCACTACATTGTATACGAATTTCCTGTCCTTTTACAGAGTTTATTTCATCTTAATCGGTTTTAAATTGTTAACTTCTTTTTCTAAAATAGGCTGACAATATTTCCCAGACATACTATATTATTTTTCGGAATTGTGGGATGCATCAAGTACCAAACGAAGCAAAGCACGAAACAATGCATTTGGTATATTTTCCACTTTATTCATAAAGACAAGTAAAAACAGAGTGGATACTCAAAGGAGGAACTATGCTGGAACTGGCAAAAGAAATTGTAAAGGGAAAAAGATTACTAAGAGGAGACGATACAGACTGTCTGTTAAATGCTGACTTGCAGGAATTGTGCGAAGGAGCCGATTATATCCGCAAAGAGTTATGCAAGGACAGAGCAGATTTATGCGCTATCATTAACGAAAAAGTGGTGCCTGCAGTGAAAATTGTAAATTCTGTTCACAGTCGGCTCATTATACAACAGCCTGTAAAAAAAGTGATTTTATCGATATAGATACCATTATGGAGGGCTGTAGAAAAGCAGCAGCTCAGGGAATTGACAGATATTGTATCGTAACAGCAGGAAGAGCTATCAGCCCTGCAGATTTTGAGAAAGCACTGACAGCTTATCAAAAAATGCATGAAGAATTTCCCGATATGATACTCTGTGCTTCCCATGGCTTTGTTTCAGAGGAGAATCTGGAAAAATTAAAAGCAGCGGGCGTCAGCATGTATCATGAAAACATTGAAACATCAGAAGGCAATTTCCCAAATGTCTGCTCAACTCACAGTTTTCAGGATAAGATTGAAGAAATCAAGAGAATCCAAAAGGCCGGACTTGAACTGTGTACAGGTGGCATTATTGGCATGGGAGAAAATTGGCAGGACCGCATCAGCATGGCATTTTCCATTGCAGAATTAGGCATAAAGTCTATTCCAATTAACGCATTGATTCCGGTAAAGGGCACACCTTTTGGAGAATTGGAACCAATAAAAAAAGAGGATATTCTTCGAACAGTTGCTATTTTCAGATATATTAACCCGACAGAAGATATCAGAATAGCTGCCGGAAGAAGTTACTTTGAAGATGGTGGAAAAGAATTATTTACCTCAGGTGTAAACGCGGCATTAACAGGAGATTTACTTACTACCGGAGGCAGTAGTACGGCACAAGACACAAAAATACTGCAGGATGCCGGATATCAATTAAAGAAAGCGGAGGAATAAACAGCATATGAATAACAGTAATACTTCAGAAAAAACAAAGGATATGGTCTTAATCGGTTTTATGGCAGCCATCATCTGTGTGATGGGACCATTTTCCATAAGTTTACCATTTACAGCAGTACCTATATCACTTACCAATTTAGCAGTATATTTTGTTATATATATAGTAGGAACAAGAAGGGCCGTTATCAGTTACGTAATCTATCTTCTATTAGGAGTATGCGGACTTCCCGTATTTTCTCATTTTTCATCAGGTATACAGAAACTTGCAGGACCTACCGGCGGTTATCTGATAGGCTTTATCCTCATGGCGATTGTCAGTGGTTTTTTTATTGACAGATGGTATGATAAACCCCTCATTGCTTTCATCGGAATGTGGATTGGAAAAGTTTTCAGCGCTGCACTCGGATTTGTCAGCTATAAGTCATACAATAAAAGCTTACTAAACAATCTCTAAAGGAAAAAGCATCCTGTTCTAATTTATTCCATTAAAACAGGATGCTTTCTTACGTCTATTCCAGAATTTCCTTTAAATCCTCTTCCGGCGTTGTTGCAACAAAATATCATCTATATATTTTCTATAAAGGTATATTCCCCAGACATTATGTTTTTGCATTCACTTCCATAGATATAATCTGCATTTCCACCCACAGGAACTGTAATTTTTACTTCCACCTTGCTGGCTGTTTTTTTCCAGGATACACGATAGACTCCCACCATAGTATCCACATATCCTTCTACCTGTTGAAGTGGTATGGAAAATAATGGCTGTAAAATCATCTTTTTACCGCCCGGATTTTTTTCATCAAACCGGATACCACATACCCATCTGTAAATCCAGTTCACAACGCAACCATATGCATAATGATTTAAACTGTTCATACCGGTATCACTGACTTTTCCATCCGGTAACACAGAATTCCAACGTTCCCAAATGGTTGTAGCTCCTAAGTTTACCTCGTATAACCAGCCGGGATATTCCTCATTCAATAAGAGTCCAAATGCAATATCATGATAACCGACGCTTACTAAAGCTTCTAATAAGAAAGCAGTCCCTACAAATCCAGTAGCAAGCTTTCCATGATTTTTCTCAAGTAATTGTACTAATTTTTCTCCGGCAATTATCTTTTCATCATTTTCAAATAGTTCAAAGGCAATACCTACGGCATAAGCAGTCTGTGTATTTATTTTCAAGGTACCATCCTCCAACATATATTCCTGTCGAAGGGCTTCCCTGATTTCTTTAGAAAGTTTACTGTATTTTTCATAGTCTGCATTTTTTCCTAAAACCTGAGCTGCTTTTGCTGTAAGCAAAGAAGAATACATATAATATGCCGTGGAAATATAATATTTATCTGTACCGCCCTCCAGACCACTATTCTCTGCATCCAGTGAAAGCCAGTCTCCAAAATGAAAGCCACAGTTCCAAAGCCTTTTTCCCCCGCAGTATGTTTCCTCTATATATTGGATAAATGCAACCCATTGCACCATATTTTCATATTGCTCTTCAAGCCACCTTTTATTTCCATATTGCACATAGGTATTCCACGGAATAATCGTAGCCGCATCCCCCCAGACGCTGGAACCTGCCTCTCCCCAAACGTCATTTGAAATTTCAAATTCGGGTTCTGCATTTTGTATCCTTTCAATCGACAAAACATCCGGCACAACATATGGAACTGCCCCATTGCATTCTTTTTGTTCAAACAACATGTCCTGCATATATTTTTTATAAAAAGCCGGTGTCTGCATATGATAAGATGCTGCGGAACTGAAAATTTGTGCATCTCCTGTCCAGCCAAGTCTTTCATCGCGTTGCGGACAGTCTGTAGGAATATCCAGAAAGTTTCCTTTTTGACTCCATTTTGTATTCAGAATTAATCGATTCAGTGCCTCATGATTTGTTGAAATATTTCCTGTTTCCTTTAAATCTGAATACAACGCCCAAGCCTCAAAATCATTTATATTTTCAGCTGTAACTTCCATCCCTTCCACTTTCACATAACGAAATCCATAATACGTAAAGTGTGGTCTTACTTCTACTTCACCATCATCTGCATATAAAGTATATTGGGCTAATGCAGAACGCAAATTACCCTGATAAAATCTGTCATCCTGCATAATTTCACTGTAATAAAGCTTAATTGTCTGATTGACCTTGGCTTTTGCTTTGAATTTTACCCATCCGGTGATTTCCTGTCCAAAATCAAGAATGTTTTCTCCAATGCTGCTTTTTATCAGCTTTACAGGTTTTAATACTTCATGCTTTGTAACCTTTACACCCGTCATAGGGACTAATTGTCCACAAGGCTTTTCTGCCAATGCAGCCTTAAGCTCCGATGCTATTTGAGGAGTAAAATGATTATGTACTCTGCCATCCCACACTTCTCCGTCATAAATACCTGATGAAACGACAGGCGACTTAATGCAGGTCCATTCTTCATTCGAACCCAAAATTGTGACATCATTGTCATAAAGATACAAATCACATATCATTTTGTATTCATTTCCATAATGATTGATGTGACGCGCATGGTCCAGAAATCCCAATCTTCCCTTATACCAGCCATCTCCCACCAGTACAGAAATCGTATTTTCTCCCTCAGACAGATAAGGAAGCACATCATATGTCTGGTATTGAAGCCAGAATCTGTAGTCTGTAAAATAAGGGGCAAAAAATTCGTCTCCTACTTTATTTCCATTTATATATACTTCATACAAACCAAGACCGCAGATATAAAGTCTTGCCTTTTTACAAAGCCTATCGCAAAAAAAGGTCTTCTTAAAAACAGGTGAAAACTGTGCATCAAATCTTGGCTTTATCCACTCTCCTGTCCATTTTCCCTCAGGATGTCCACCTTCAAAGCTGGCTGTTTTGCTATTTCCAACCTTCCAATAGTAGGTTACTCCCGGTTTAAAGGTAAAATCCGGAGAAAAACAGATGCCATCTTCCATTGTTACATCACAGGAATATAGCTTCGTTTGAAATGTCCGGTCTAATGAGACCTCAAACAAAACGTTTTCATATGCTTCTGTATTCTTCCAGGAAAAAACCAGATTCTGCAAATCAATACCTGTTGGATTTTCCTGATAATTTGTTTGCAACTGATGTATTTTTTTCACCTGCTCTTTTCTTCTCCCTTCTATTTTCACTCACATATTGCCATAATCTTAATATAATCCTCACTCTTATCACGCATTATATGAAATCCCTCTACAATATCTTCAAGAGAATATTTATGAGAAATTAAATTAGCCGGCTGAATTTTTCTCTCCTTCAACTTCTTCAATACATAATGCCAATCATCATCCTCGTCATGTGTAAATGATGAATTCCAAGTGCCGGTAAGCTGTATCTGATTTCGTAATATTTTCCAATAAATTTCCTTTTTGAAAAACACATCAGAATATGGATTTCCTACAAGACAGATTCTTCCACCAGGTGCTACTGCATCTACAGCTTCAGAAATTGTTTCATTTTTTCCCACGCACTCAAAGAAAACATCAGCACCATTTCCAGATGTATGCGCAATAATCCAATCCTTCACATCCTCTGCTCGACAATCACAATAATTTTCCTCGGAAATTCCAAGAGAAAGAACCTCTTCTTTTTGAAATGCTTTATTTCCTATTACTAAAATATTTTTTATTCCTTTTTCTAATAGAAACATTGTAAGAAGCATTCCAATTGTTCCAAGTCCACAAATAACTACTACATCCTCTGTACTGATTTCTACTCTACGCATAGCGTGAACAGCTACTGCCATCGGTTCTAACATAGCAGCCTCCTCATACGATACCTCATCAGGCAATGGAATCAAATTCCATTCAGGAACTGCAACATACTCGGCAAACCCACCATCACATCTTGAACCCAAATAACTATAGTGTCTACACATCTCATATTGTAGCTTTTGACATGCTATACATTTTCCACAAGGAATCAAAGGGAA
>CAMBAN010000102.1 GCA_945864145.1 uncultured Lachnospiraceae bacterium
CAATACAGATATCGGAAAAGACCCAAAGACCAAAAAGCTCTTAGAGGGCTTTGATAAGATTGTACTTTGTTGTGGTGCTTCTAATCCAAGAGATATCAATGCACCGGGAAGAGATGCCAAGGGCATTTATTTTGCAGTAGATTTCTTAAAGGGTGTTACCAAGAGTCTTTTAGACTCTAACTTAACAGATGGCAGCTTTGTTTCTACAAAGGGTAAAAACGTGGTTATCATCGGTGGTGGTGATACAGGTAATGACTGTGTAGGTACTTCCATCAGATTAGGTGCTAAGAGTGTCACACAGATTGAAATGATGCCAAAGGCTCCGGATACAAGAGCAGCAAACAACCCATGGCCTGAATGGCCTAAAATCTGTAAGACTGATTATGGCCAGGAGGAAGCTATCGCCATGTTTGGTCATGACCCACGTATTTATGAGTCAACAGTCAAAGAGTTCATCAAAGATAAGAATGGCAATTTAAAGGCTGTTAAGATTGTAAAGCTTTCTTGGGAAAAGGATCCTGAGACAGGTAGAATGAATATGAAAGAGGTTGCAGGCAGCGAACAGGTATTAGAGGCAGAAGTGGTACTTATTGCAGCAGGCTTCTTAGGCTCACAGAAGTATGTTACCGACAGCTTCAAGGTCGAGCTTGATGCCAGAACAAATGTAAAAACAGCAGCAGGTAAATTTAAGACAAGTGTAGATAATGTATTTGTAGCCGGTGATATGCATACAGGACAGTCACTTGTTGTAAAGGCAATCAGACAGGGACGTGAATGTGCACGTGAAGTAGATGAGAGCTTAATGGGCTACTCAAATATGTTCATTCAGTAAGATAAGTAAAATGGTGTGGTATAAGAGATTCTTTATAATTTGCTTATGATTAGCAGGCAAAAGGAGCTTGTACTTACAATATTTTTAATGTTACAATAATAGAAGGGCGAGTGATAAATAGGTATCACTTGCTCTTTTTTGGTTAGGAGAGAGGAATATGGCATATATAGAATTTAAGCATATTGTAAAGGAATATAAAAGTGGTGAGACAAAAATCAGAGCTTTGGATGATGCAAGCTTTTTTGTAGAAAAAGGAGAACTTGCGGTGATTCTTGGCTCTTCCGGTGCAGGAAAGACCACAGCGTTAAATATTATCGGAGGCATGGATACCGCTTCATCAGGGCATCTAATCGTAGATGGAAAGGACATTACAGCCTGTAGCAAAAAGGACCTGGTAGGATATCGGAGAACAGATATTGGTTTTGTATTTCAGTTTTACAATTTAGTACCCAATCTGACTGCATTAGAAAACGTAGAGCTTGCGGCTCAGGTTTGCAAGGATTCTCTGGATGCAGGAGAAACGTTAGAAAAGGTGGGACTGGGAGAAAGAAAAAATAACTTTCCTGCACAGCTTTCCGGCGGTGAGCAGCAGCGTGTATCCATAGCAAGAGCACTTGCTAAAAATCCCAAGCTTCTTTTATGTGATGAGCCTACAGGAGCCTTGGATTACAATACAGGTAAGCAGATTCTACAGCTGTTACAGGATACCTGTCGCAAAGAAAATATCACGGTGCTTTTGATTACCCATAACTCAGCCATTGCACCAATGGCTGACAGACTGATTCGCTTTAAAAGTGGTAAGGTGATTGAAATGAAACAGAATCCAAATCCAACACCAATCGCAGATATCGAATGGTAATCGGAAGAAAGGTGTGGAGAAAATGAAGGCATATAGAAAAGATATATGGAGAGCAATTACAACAGAGAAAAAGCGTTTTTTTTCCATTATGCTGATAACGGTGCTTGGTGTTACCATGCTAAGTGGACTGCGTGCGGCATGTCAGGATTTACGCTATTCTGCAGATACTTTTTATGATGCACAGCATTTATATGACATTAGTGTCATGTCTGCGCTTGGACTGACACAGGAGGATATCGAGGCTTTAGAGCAGGTGCCGGATGCGGCATGCGTAGAGGGCTCTTATTCTGTAACTGTCTATACGAAAGCAGCAGACCATAATAGAAGTGTAGAATTGAAGGCGTTAAGTCAAAAGGGCATCAATGAGCCTTATCTCATGGAGGGTACATTGCCACAGGATAAAACGGAAATTGCAGTATCTAAAAGCTACATGGATGATACAGGGAAAAAACTTGGGGATACAGTAGAAATTGAAGAAGAGGAGACAGATAAGGAGGATACTGTGCATGTGACGCAGACCAGCTTTACGATTTCTGCCATTGTGACAGATGTATGTGATGTAAACAGCCAAAGTGGCGCTGTTTCCTTTCGCTCCAATTCCTCTAAGGACTATACCTTTTTTGTACTGCCGGAGGTCATAGACAGCGACGTATATACAGTAGCGTATTTGACAGTAAAGGATACAGAAAGCTTAAACTGCTATCAGACAGACTATGAAAACAGAATCAAAGAGGTCATCCGATACATAGACAGAAATATAAGTGAAGACAGAGAACAGGCAAGATATGACAAAATAACAGGAGATGCTTACGCTGAAATTGAAGATGCAAGAGCAGAGGCAGAGGAAGAGCTTGCTGATGCAAGGAAAGAAGTGGAAAACGGCAGAAAAGAGCTGGAGGACGGAAAAAATCAAATAGAGGATGCTCTTGCAGAATTAGAACAGGCAAAGGCAATGATGTCACAGGCTATGTATGAAGCTTCTTTGACACAAATCAAAGAGCAACAGGCACAAATAGACGAAAGCGAAAAAGAAATAGAGGAAGCAGAGGAGACTTTAAAAGAGGAAACAGAAAAACTCGAGAAGGAGATTACAGATGCGAAAGAGGAGGTAGCCCAGATAGAAATGCCGGTCTGGTATATTCAGGACCGCAGTGCCCTAAGCGGTTATACGAATGTAAAAACAGATGCAGACTGTATTCAGTCTGTGGGAACGGCATTTCCGATTATTTTCCTGGCAGTAGCTGTTTTAATCAGTCTTACTACCATTACAAGAATGGTAGAGGAGGAAAGAGGACTGATTGGTACCTATAAGGCACTTGGCTTTACTGATGGAGAAATCAGAAGAAAATATGTAATTTATGCGGCACTTGCAAGTATCTGTGGAGGCATCTTCGGAGATCTGTGCGGATATTTGTTATTACCCAGAATTATTTTCTTTATTTTCCAGACAATGTACAGCTTGCCGCAGTATTTGTATACCTTTGATGCCTTATATGGTTTTGGCGGAATTGCGCTATTTGCAGTAGGTATCATTGGAGCAACGATTATTGCCTGCGAGGCAGAGCTTAGTCATATGCCTGCGAAATTAATGCGCCCCAAGGCACCAAAGTCAGGTTCACGTGTTTTTTTAGAACGTATAAGCTTTATCTGGAATAAGCTGTCTTTCTTAAATAAGGTAACTGCAAGAAATCTGTTTCGTTATAAAAAAAGACTCTTTATGACGATTGGTGGTATTATGGGTTGTACTGCTCTGGTACTTTGCGGCTTTGTTATCAAAGATGCAGTAACAAATTTATTAGTAGGACAATATCAGGATATCTATCAGTATGATGCGCTTATTGTGACCAATGAGGATGATTTACAGCATATCCGGACAGATTTGCAAGAGGAAACGACATCGAAAAGTCAGATGGAGCTTCGGGTAGAGTCTGTAAAGCTTGTAAACAGTGAAGGAAAAGAAAGCGAAGTACAGCTTATGGTTGTTCCTACAGGCAGTTCACTTTCGGATTATATTCAGCTGGAGGATGAGAAGAAAAATTTGCTGGAGCTGAAGGAGGGGGATATATTCGTAACAATAAATGCCTCCAAGCTGCTTTCTTTTGAGGAAGGGGACAGTATTTATCTGCAAACTCTCGATTTGGTGCAAAAGGAAATTACGGTAACAGACATTGTATTGAATTATATGGGAAATTCCTGCTATATGACACAGGAAACTTACGAAGAATTATACGGTGACATGGAAAGTAATGCCATCCTTGCAAAATTTTCCATGGAAGACGCTGAACAGATAACCTATACAGATGAACTTGGGAAAAGGGATGGGGTGCTTTCTGTAGTAAGTATTGCGAAGATGAAGGATGAGTTCCAGATTGCTTTTACCTTGATTAATATGGTGGTATATATTATTATCATTATGGCAGCAGGGCTGGCACTTGTGGTATTATTTACTCTGTCTACCACCAATATCTCAGAAAGGGAGCGAGAGCTTGCTACCATTAAGGTATTGGGATTTTTTGATAAAGAGGTACATTTGTATGTCAATAAAGAAACGATGATTTTGACTGGCATTGGTGTCATTTTAGGACTTCCGCTTGGAAAATGGCTTGGTGGTATGCTGACGGAAGCTTTGGAAATGCCATCTATCTATTTTGCAATTGATGTACAGCCAATCAGTTATGTGCTGTCTGCAGCATTGTCCTTATGCTTTGCATTCATTGTAAATATGTTGACAAATCGTACCTTAAATCAAATTGACCCGGTAGAGGCATTAAAGAGTATAGAATAATAGTGAGGAAAAGAAACATGTTAAGAGATTGTGACATCAATGAAATATCAGATGGGAAAAAATATACACTGACGGATATGGTTAAGGTGACCTGTGATGATTGTAAAGGGTGCAGCGCATGTTGCTCTGGTATGGGAAGCTCCATTGTGTTAGACCCTTTGGATGTACACCGTATCTGTACGTGTCTGGGAAAACGTTTTGAAGCCTTATTGGAAAGTGAAATAGAATTAAATATCGTTGATGGCGTCATTTTACCGAATTTGAAAATGGCACCGGACTGCGTTTTCCTAAATGAAGAAGGCAGATGTAGTATCCATCCCTACAGACCGGGAATTTGCCGTATTTTTCCGTTAGGACGTATCTATGAGGATGGTGATTTTTCTTATATTCTACAGGTGAATGAGTGCAGTGCACGCAATAAGGCAAAGGTAAAGGTCAGTAAATGGATTGATACACCTGACCTGAAGAAAAATCAAAGCTTTATCAGAGACTGGCATTACTTTTTACGTGATATTCACGATATGCTTTTGGAAAAACAGGATGAACAGCTGATGAAGCAGGTAACCATGCAGATTTTACAGTTTTTCTACATAGAGCCCTATACAGAGGAACGAGATTTTTATGAGCAATTCGCTGAAAGACTTGTTCATGCAAAAAAGTTGTTTTTATAGATATATTTATTAAGCATTGGGTGATAAAAGAGAGATAGGTATCTTGAGCTTTATACAAGATACCTGTTTTTTTGTGCACTTTTTATGAAAAATTAGAAAAAATAACGTTTCTTATGTCAATTGTTTTGCATGTAAAATCTTGTTATACTTGCAACATGAACAACCGGTTGCGCAACAGCAATCATAGGATTATTTGGAGATAAGGAAGGGTTATATTATGAGGAAGAAGAGCATCTTAGCCATGACAATGGCTGTTGCACTGACTGTATCCCAATTTGGAGGAATGGGTGCATGGCAGGTACGTGCAGAGGAAAAAGAAAATACAGTTGCAAGCGAAGATTTCTCGAATGGAACAGATAATTGGTCTATTGAATGGGATTCTTGGGACGGAGAAAGCTCTTATACTGTAAAAACGGATGAGTGGATGACTACGAACACTACAGAGTTTTTGAATTTTTATAATGGGACAGAAGAAGACAATACTTTTACGGCAACTATGCAGGTAGAGGATATTGAGGCAGGTACCTATTATATGAGTGCCAGTCTGGATGGAGAAGCACAAGAAACCGGTTTAAAGCTTTCCATTGAACAGGATGGAGAAACAAAGGCGGAAAGTGAGACCATTACAACAGATGGATATAATAGCTGGAAAACCTATACAACAGACAAAGCAGAGCTTTCAGAAGGAAGCTGTACCTTAAAGATTTCAGGTTCTGTCAGCAGTAAATATTGGGCTGACTTGGATGATGTAAAACTGGTTCTCGTAGCAGAAGAAGAAACCACTGAAGAACCTTCTTCAGAAGAAGCCTCTGAAGAAGAAGGCAGCGAGGAAACAGAGGAAAAGGACAAGACGCAGTTTTCAGAAATTACTTTGGATAATGGTGACTTTGAGAATGAAAACGAGACAAACTGGGAAATCAGTTTGGCAAGCTATGACAACGAATCTGCTTATAGTGTAAAAACAAATGAATGGGCAAAAAATAACACCACCTATTATTTAAATGTGTTCAATGGAAATGATGAGGAAAATGAACTTACCATTTCGTATGAAATTAGTGATTTAGAAAAAGGTGACTATTATGTCAGTATTCTTGCAGAGGGTATGGAGGCTGAAAGTGGTCTGACCTTACAGGTGCTTGACAGTGATGGAGAACTTTTGACAAAAACAGATGTGATTACGACCACAGGCTGGGACGTATGGAATACAGTGGAAACAGATGCATTTACTGTAGAAACTGACACAATTGTCGTAAAAATCTCCGGAGGACTGACTGCAAAATACTGGGGTGATTTGGATGATTTAAAGCTCTATTCAGATAAGGCAGCAGAGGATAAGGATGAGGACGAAGACAAAGCTGTAGACGCAGAAATCTATGTAGAAAAGATTGATAACCTTTCTGAGGGCTTTATCAAGGGTGTAGACGTTTCTTCACTTCTTACAAACGAAAAAAGTGGCGCAAAATATTATGATACAGACGGAAAGGAAGCTGACCTTTTCGATGTACTTGCAGATGCAGGTGTCAACTATGTAAGACTGCGTGTATGGAATGACCCCTATGATGCAGATGGAAATGGGTATGGCGGTGGAAACAATGATGTGGCAACAGCAGTAGAGCTGGGAAAAAGAGCTACTGCGGCCGGTATGCAGGTATTGATTGACTTCCATTATTCAGATTTCTGGGCAGACCCGGGTAAACAGCAGGCGCCAAAAGCATGGGCTGATTTTACTGTTTCTGAAAAAGAAAAAGCTATTTATGATTATACCTGTGAAAGTCTCTCAACATTGTTAGAGGCAGGTGTTGACGTTGGCATGGTACAGGTTGGTAATGAAACAAATAACGGTATTTGTGGAGAAACAAGCTGGGAAAATAAATGCAAGCTCTTTAATGCCGGTAGCAAGGCAGTTAGAGACATCGACGAGGATATTCTGGTAGCAGTACATTTTACCAATCCGGAAAGAAGTGGAAATTATGCCAATATTGCAAAACAGTTAGATAATTATGAGGTAGATTATGACGTATTTGCATCTTCCTACTATGCTTTTTGGCATGGAACGATGTCTAATTTAACAAGTGTGTTGAAAAACATTGCAAATACTTATGATAAAAAGGTGATGGTTGCTGAAACCTCTTATGCTTACACCTTAGAAGATGGAGATGGACATGGCAATACTATTGATTTGGAAAGCGAATTAGTAGATGGCTATTCAGCAACCGTACAGGGACAGGCTTCTGTTGTACGTGACGTCATGGCAGCAGTTGCAAATGTCGGTGATGCAGGAATAGGAGCCTTTTATTGGGAGCCGGCTTGGACACCTGTGCAGATATATGATGCAGATGTGCAAGATGCAGAAAAAGTATTAGAGGAAAATAAAGCACTTTGGGAAAAATACGGTTCCGGCTGGGCAAGCAGCTATGCAGGGGAGTATGACCCAAATGATGCAGGTAAATGGTATGGCGGAAGCGCATGGGATAATCAGGCATTGTTTGATTTTACAGGTCATCCGTTAGCTTCTTTACAGGTATTTAACTACGTAGGCACAGGCACCAAAACACAGAAAAAGGTAGATAGCATTGATGCCTTGACAATCACTGTAAATTTAGGAGAAGAAATTACCTTACCGGAAAAAACAACGGTTCGCTATAATGACAAAACTTCCAGTGAAGAAACCATTATCTGGCCGGAGAATGCATTGGGTGAGATTGACGGAGCAGGTACTTATGAGGTAAAAGGTATACTTACTGCATTAGAAAAGGAATATGAAGTAACCTGTACCATTACAGTAGAACCATATAACTATATTGTAAATCCAAGCTTTGAGGATGAAGACAAAAGTATGTGGGAGCTGATTGCAGGCGAGGGCTACAGCTACTATCCTGATTATCAGAATAATGCATCAGATGCATTAACCGGAAATTACAGCGTCCATTTCTGGAGCGCAAGTGATATGGACTTTACGGTACAACAGAAAGTAACAGATTTAGAAAGTGGTGTATATGTTTTCCAGGCAAGTATCCAGGGCGGAGATGCAACCACACAGGATATGTCTGTCTTTGTAACAGTAGGAAATAAGACTTATACAGCAGAAACCTCTGTTTCAGGCTGGTGCAATTGGGATACTCCTGAAATCAAAGAAATCGTGATTCATGAAGGCGATGAGGTGACAGTTGGTGCACATATCATTGCCTGTGCAAAGGCATGGGGAACCTTAGATGATTTTGTGCTTTACAAAGTAAGTGATTTAGAGGAAGAAGAACAGCCGGCTACAGATGAAGGTAATATGACAGAGGCATCAGAAAACAGTTCCTCTTCAGCAGATGAAGCTGGTGAGGAAGAAGAAACAACAGCTTCTGCAACTACCACTACAAATTCTGTCGTACAGCTTGCTGATACCTTAGTACCTATGGCTAGCCAGCCGGATGTAGCCGGGAATCAAGGAGTAGACCTTACCTTAAAGAATACCAATGGTATTTTACAGTGTGCATTATTGCAGAAATACTATGGAGGAAATACCTACTTAAGAGTACATCTTGGAAATGGTATCGGTTATACGATTTCACCACTTGAGGATGCGGATTTACAGCTTGACGCAAGCTTAAGCAAGTTGACTTATTTTGCAGAAGGCTTTGACACTTATACGATTACACCTGTAGTAGAGGCGCAGTTAAAGAATGCAGTTGGTTTACATGTAAATCTTGGTGCAGAGTATGCAGGAAGAACAGCTTATATCTTTAGTAAAGACTTGACAACAGGTCAGTTTGTTAAAAACAGAACTATGGCCGTAACGGAAATCGGAAATGTTGGCTTCTTTACTTCAGAACTGACAGAGGTATATATTTTACTTCAGAAATAGAAATGAGGTGACGCTTATTCTTTAAAGTTAGACTTTATTAGCGAGGCAGTTTTGGCTGCCTCGTTATTTTGTGTAACAAACAGAATGAAATCTGTGAATATATACTATGGATAAAAATGACACATAATTGTATACTGAAAGAGTTTATTACATCAAAAGGAGAATTTATAGATGAAAGTGAAAAACATGAGACATAAGTTTTTATGCCTTGCAGTAGCATCTGCTATGGCAATAGCTTTATTAGCAAATCCAGTACAGGTAAAAGCTGCGGAAGAAAAATATATCTCAGAATTGACAGGTCTGCCCATTGATAAAAGTCTTCAGAATCAAAGACCGATTGCTGTTATGGTGGACAATGAGAAAATTGCATTGAAGCATTATGGAATAGCAGAGGCAGATATTGTATATGAAATGATGAATAGTACTGCAAATGAACGTATTACCAGACTTATGTGCATTTACAAGAATTATAATGCTGTTTCAAGAATTGGTAGTATTCGTAGTATAAGACCTACTAATATTATTTTAGCAGGTGAATACAATGCGATATGTGTACATGATGGAGGACCATTTTATATAAATGAGTGGCTTGCCAAACCATGGTCAGATAATCTGAGTGCAGGATTTGCCAGAATAGAAAATGGAAAACCAAGAGAGTTTACTGAGTATGTTACAACTGGAGAAATTAATAGACGTATAGCTGCAGCAGGATATTCACAGACATATACACCGTTGTATCTGTCTACAAGAGAACGAGAATCTCACTTTTTATTTAATCAGGCGGAAACGTTACTTAGTACAACTTATTCGGGTGTAGGTGTAGGAACCGCGAATTTGATTAATCTGACAGCTGCATTTCCACATAATAAATCCATGTTGCAGTATAACAAGCATACTATGACATATGATTATTGTGAGTATGGTTCTATTCATACAGATGCTGAAGATGGACAGGCACTTACATTTAAGAATGTTATTCTTCAGGAAGCGTCATTTACACAGCTTGATAGCCATGGAT
>CAMBAN010000103.1 GCA_945864145.1 uncultured Lachnospiraceae bacterium
GGCATCACCCTCTTTCGTAAGACTAGAGGGCATCAAATCGGAAAATCGCATCCAGCTTTCTTTTCAATTAATACTTATGTAGCTTATCATAAAACAAACTGATGTTCAAGCACAAAAGCACCAACGGATAAAGGTTGACTTAATTCCTCATAAATGGTATTCTTTAGAAAGATAATAAAAGTAAACCAATGAATGAGGAAAGTAGTTATCTGAAAGAATCACAGAGAGCTGTGTATTGCTGGGAGCACAGTATTTGGAAGGATGATGAATGGGCTCAGGAGGGCAACCCAAAAGCAGGCTTTGCAAGTAGGCGTTGACGGATTCCTGCCGTTACCGGGAAGCATATGATGGTATGTATACGTGGTGGCAATAAGGCTATTGGCTCTTATCCTGTATAGGATAAGAGCTTTTTTGTAATTATTCATATGGCGAGAAGCCATACATGAGCAAAAGGAAAGCTTCGAAGAAGCGATTTTGCGAATAGGCTCTGAATAGTTACGTTTTTTAATGAAAAGAAAGGCATAAAGATATGGGAAAAATTATTTTAACAGGTGACAGACCTACAGGAAAATTACATTTAGGACATTATGTAGGTTCTTTAAAAAGAAGAGTAGAGTTACAAAATTCAGGCGAATATGAGAAAATCTTCATTATGATTGCGGACGCACAGGCTTTAACAGATAATGCAGATAACCCTGAAAAAGTAAGACAGAATATCATTGAAGTAGCACTTGATTATTTATCAGTCGGACTTGACCCAACAAAGTCTACCCTGTTTATTCAGTCACAGATTCAGGAGCTTTGTGAGCTGTCCTTCTATTATATGAATTTAGTTACAGTATCCAGATTACAGAGAAATCCGACTGTAAAAAATGAAATTATCATGAGAAATTTTGAAGCAAGTATTCCGGTTGGATTTTTCACATATCCAATCAGTCAGGCAGCAGATATTACCCTTTTCAAGGCAACAACAGTGCCGGTAGGAGAAGATCAGCTTCCGATGATTGAGCAGACAAAGGAAATCGTACACAAATTTAATTCTGTATATGCACCGGTTTTGGTTGAGCCGGATGTATTATTACCGGATAACAATGCATGTAAGAGACTTCCTGGTACAGATGGAAAGGCAAAAATGAGTAAATCTCTTGGAAACTGTATCTATCTGTCAGATTCCGCAGATGAAGTAAAGAAAAAGGTCATGAGCATGTATACAGACCCTGAGCATTTACAGGTCAGCGACCCTGGTCATATCGAGGGAAATACCGTATTTACTTACTTAGATGCTTTCAGCAGACCTGAGCATTTTGAAAGATACTTACCTGATTACGCAAACCTTGACGAATTAAAAGCTCATTACACAAGAGGCGGACTTGGTGATGTCAAGGTAAAGAAGTTCTTAAACAACGTATTACAGGAAGAATTAGAGCCAATCAGACAAAGAAGAGCAGAATACGAGAAGGATATTCCTGAGATTTACAATATCTTAAAAAGAGGCTGTGATGCAGCAAGAGAAGTAGGTGCGCAGACACTTTCAGAAGTAAAGAGTGCAATGAAAATCAACTATTTTGATGATGCGGAGCTGATTAAGGCACAGAGCGAAAAGTACGCGAAATAGAAAAGAGGACAGCCATGGTTAAACCAGAAGGAATGAAACGTATTTCTAAGGTAGATGCTTATTTAAACTGTGCAGAGAATTTTGCCTATAGAAGTACCTGTATCAAAAGAAAATACGGTGCAGTGATTGTAAAGGATGATGCGGTCATTTCTACCGGCTACAACGGTTCACCAAGAGGATTTGAGAACTGTTGTGATATTGGGGAATGTCCAAGAATCAAGCGTGGATTACATCAGGGCGAAGGGTATGGTATCTGCAGAGCAGTCCATGCAGAGGCAAATGCGCTCCTAAACTGCAGCAGAGAGCAGACCATCGGTGCAGATTTATACTTAGCAGGTATCAATCCGTCCGATTTGTCCGTACACAAGGCAAAACCATGTCCGTTATGCGCAAGAATGATTATTCAGGCAGGGATTCGTAATGTTTATCTTCGTAACGGCGAAGGAGAGGATAATTACGAAACCATTCCTGCAAGAGAATTACAATGGTACTTAACAGAAGTGGATGAGTAAATCCACTTCTGTTTTTTCTGTTATGGTTGTGGTATTGAAATCATAAGTGCGATATATTATACTACTAGATACGAGTGTGCTTTTTGAGGGGGGATAGCGACGAAAGCAGAAAAGAACGTTATTTATTACGAAAATGAGCTGACAGATGAGTTTTCAACAGCTCAGATTACGGCAAAAAGGATAGATGGCAGGTTTTCCTACAATCAGGACAAGTTGGGGAGAAAAATAGGTCATATTATCTGGTATCGTATCCTGGCAAGACCTTTGGCATATGCCTATTTGAAGCTATGGTATGGGCATAGAATAGAGGATAAGGATGTATTGGACAAAGCAAAAGGGCAGGGATTTTTTCTGTATGGCAATCATACCAATGCAGTAGCGGATGCTTTGATACCGAGTATGGTAGGATATCCTGCGGATACGTATGTCATTGTACATCCAAACAATGTTTCCATGCCGGTTTTGGGACGGATTACTCCTTGCCTTGGTGCATTACCATTACCTGATGATATGGATTCTACGAAAAACTTCGTAAAAGAGATTAAAAGAACAATATACAAAAAGCACTGCGTGATGATTTATCCGGAGGCTCATATATGGCCCTATTATACAAAAATAAGACCATTTACAGACACTTCCTTCCGTTATCCCGTACAATGTAAGGCACCGGTATACTGCTTTACCAATACGTATCAGAAAAGAAAGTACAGGAAAACACCAAGGATTGTGACCTATGTAGACGGTCCCTTTTTTGTAAAAGAGGGAGTGACTGCAAAGGAGCAGAAAAAAGAGCTGAGAGACCAGGTTTACCAGGCAATGGTACATAGAAGTAGGAATAATTCAGTAGAAAAATACCAGTATATCAAAGTAGGTGGGGAAAATGATTAATATACTCTTTTCGGGAAATGAAAAGGTTTTTGATGGTGTATTGACTTGTATGTTATCGATTGTAAAGCGTACAACTACGACACAGCCCTTTTGCATTTATATCATGACAATGGATGTGTCCCATTTAAAACCGGAGTATACAGCAGTCCCGGATACACAGATAACGTATCTGGAGGAAATCCTGCAGGAATACAATCCTGACAATCGTGTCATAAAATTAGACGTAACAGAGCATTATAACAAGGAGTTTGCAAAATGTCCGAATGAGCAGTGCTATTGTTCACCTTATACATTGCTTCGTTTGTTTGCCGATAAAATAGAAAATATGCCGGACAAGCTGTTGTATCTGGATGTAGACATTCTATTTAACAGAGATATTACCCTGTTGTATGATACGGATATAGAAGGATACGAATATGCAGCCGCAAGAGACCATTACGGAAAATATACCATCCATCCAAACTATATCAATGCAGGAGTCCTTTTATTTAACATGCAGGAGATTAAAAGGACAGGATTATTTGAAAAAGCGAGAAATTTGATTAAGACGAAAAAACTGCTCTTTGCAGACCAGAGTGCGATTTATAGAAGTACAAGCAGAAAAAAGATGCTGCCTCAACGTTTTAATGACCAGAAATTTTTACACAAGCATACTGTGGTAAGGCACTTTTCGAAGCGTTTGTTTTACTTACCGTATCCTCACACCGACAATATCAAACAATGGCATGTATCGAAGATGCTGCGGGTGTTTGGATATGAGCAGTTTGATGATATTCTTTATGAATACATTTATTTAAAGAAAAAGTATGAAAAAGAGTATTGCGTAGGGAGGTAACTATGGACCAAAGAAAGAATATACCGATTTTTTATGCGTTTGACAGTAATTATGCAAAATATGCAATGGTTTCCATGAAATCGCTTATTGTCAATGCAAACAAGGACTTTCAGTATCAGATTTATGTGTTGCATACAAAAATTGAAAAAGATGTACAGGAAAAGGTAAAAAGATTAGAAGAAGCACATGTTTCCATTTCCTTTGTTGATGTATCAGAGCCGCTTGCAGAAATGGAAAAGAAGCTGCCATTACGTGATTACTATTCCTTAACTACCTATTATCGCTTATTTATTGCAGATATGTTTCCACAAATTGATAAGGCAATCTATATCGACAGTGATACTGTAGTACCTGGGGATATATCAGAGCTCTATCAGTATGAGTTAGGAAATAATTATGTGGCAGGTGTCAGAGATCAGGTTGTTATCCAAAATGAAATTTTTACCGATTATGTAGAAAAGGTATTAGGTCTTAATAGAGACTGCTACTTTAATGCAGGTATGCTTTTGATGAACTGTAAGATATTCCGTGAGGAATGTATGCTGGATCAGTTTGTTAATCTTCTAAATGCCTATACCTTTGTGGTAGCTCAGGATCAGGATTATTTGAATATCATCTGCCAGGACAGAGTGCTTTGGCTGGATGCAAAGTGGAACTGTGAGATTTTTGGAGAAATTCCCTGTAAAGAGGATTTCAAAATCATTCATTACAATTTAGCTTCCAAGCCATGGCATTATAAAGAGGATTTCCCACTTGCAGAGTATTTCTGGAAGTATGCAGCCATGACTGAGGAATACGAAACGATTTTGAAAGAACGTGAAGAATATTCAGAGGCTGATAAGGAGGCAGATGACCATTCCGGTGACAGTCTTGTACAGCTTGCTATCAGCGAAATCAATAATGAAAACAATTATCTGAATATCATGAAAAACAACAGCGGAAAAGCCAAGGACAGATTAGAGGTTTTAGACCGCATTGCAAAGCTGGAGCAGGAGGGCAAGTTTGACGTGGATGTGGAAATTGACCCACCTTCAGAAACTCTCATGCCTGATGATATCGATTATCTGAATAAAACACTTGGCGGAAAGCTTAGGACAAAATACGCCTATAAAATTGGTCGTTGGTTTTTAAATATGCTGCTTCGTAAGAAAAAACTGATTATTAAAGAGGTAAAAGGGATTGAGCATTTCAGAAATCTTCATTCCGGTGCCGTAATTACCTGTAATCATTTCAATGCTTTTGACAGCTTTGCCATGCAGGTGGCTTATGATAAATCATGGCATCATCGCAGAAAGATGTACCGCATTATCAAGGAAGGCAACTACACAAGCTTCCCGGGATTTTACGGTTTTTTGATGCGTAATTGCAATACGCTGCCATTAAGCTCCAACTATGAAACGATGAAAAAATTTGTGGCAGCAGTAGACCGATTATTGACAAAAGGTCATTTTGTACTGATTTATCCGGAACAAAGTATGTGGTGGAACTATAAAAAACCAAAGCCATTAAAGAAGGGTGCCTTTACCTTCGCTGCCAGAAACAATGTGCCGGTGCTTCCATGCTTTATTACCATGGAAGACAGTGACATTAAGGGAGATGATGGCTTCTTTATACAGGAATATACCATCCATATTGCAGAGCCGATTTACCCGGACCCGGAAAAATCCAGACCGGAAAATGCAGAAATCATGCGAAAGAAAAACTATGAAATCTGGAAACAGATTTATGAAGAAACCTATCAAATGCCATTGGAATATACCTGTGGGCAGATAGCTGAATAACCGGTATATTTTTTCTGCTTTTTTTCCATACTATTTACAAATAGGTAAATGGAGGAGAAAAAATGGCAGTATTAGGAAAATGCAGTATTCAATATGATAATCCGGTTTATGTGGTTGGAAGTGGCTCTGTAGTTGGACAAATGGAAGCACAGGGACCACTGGGGACTCTTTTTGATGAAGTCTCCGAAGATAAAGATGATATGTTTGGTGAAGACACCTGGGAGAAAGCAGAGAGCATGCTTCAGCAAAAGGCAATTGAGCTTACCTTGAAAAAGACCGGTATGAAGCCGGAGGATATGAGGTATCTATTTGCCGGAGATTTGCTGGGGCAGTCGATTGCAAGCTCCTTTGGTGTCTTAAATTTTCATATCCCTTTGTTTGGCTTGTATGGAGCCTGTTCTACCTGCGGAGAGTCACTGTCCTTAGGCAGTATGGCGGTGGCAGCTGGATTTGCCGAGCATTGCATGTGTGTGACCTCGAGTCATTATGCAAGTGCACAGAAAGAGTTTCGTTTTCCTTTGACATATGGAGGACAAAGACCGTTATATGCTTCTTGGACAGTGACGGGAAGTGCAGGCTTTGTCTTGTCTTCTGTAAAAAAGGCAAAAACAGCCATTACCGGGATTACTACAGGAAAAATTGTAGATTTTGGGATTAAAGATTCCTTTAATATGGGCTGTGCCATGGCGCCTGCTGCGTGCGATACGATTGTTTCCAATTTACAGGATTTTGGTAGAAGCCCACAGGACTATGATGCCATTGTCACCGGAGACTTGGGTGAATTTGGTAGAGAAGCATTGATAGAACTTTTAAAAGAAAGAAAAATTGATGCAGGAGACAAGCTTTTAGACTGTGGCATGCTTATCTATGATTTGAATAAACAGGATGTGCATGCGGGAGGAAGTGGTTGTGGCTGTAGTGCGACGGTTCTGTCAGCTTATTTATTAAAGCAGTTGGGGAATGGGATTTGGAAAAGAATTCTGTTTGTACCAACGGGAGCATTACTCAATAAAATATCCTTTAATGAAGGACAAAATGTACCGGGAATTGCACACGGTGTCGTGATTGAAAATGTATAAAATTTCTGGAAAGTGCATAATAAAAAAGGTTTTCTGTGCCGTATGCTTCGGTAAGGCACAGAAAATTACATTTTGAAGTTAAGTCTGATAAGAGCTGAACATAATATTTTTCAAATAATTTAAAAAAAAGGTTAAGTTCTAAAAAAATATTCCGATATACTTTACATAAGGGGAGAGTTTACATAGATTGACAACATAGTTTGGTAACAAAACAGGGTTGTAATGAAACAAAACTTCATATTGTGCAGAGAAATAAGGGGCTCTGCACAATAGGTAAGGGAAAGGAGTATTTATGGAAGTAAAAAGTGCGAGAACCACATTAGGACTTGACCATGCAGCCAGAGCTGTAGACAATTCGGGCTCTGATAGTGAGAACAGACAGATAGAAAAGAAAGAAACAGCAGCAGAAGGAAAAAAAGAAGAAGCAGCTGAAGAAGCAGTTAAGGTATTCATTTCGGCAGCAGGTATGAGAAAGAGCATGCATATGGAAAATGAATCTTCAGACCTGATGACTGAGGCTGAAATCGACGAAATGGTGAAAAAAGTCGAAGGACTGTCCAGCCAAGTGATTAACGGACATTTTTCCATAGATGCTAAGCTTGCGTTCCAAAAGGAAATCAAGGAGCTGACAGCAGAAATTAATCAGCTTAACGGAGATGGTATTTCCTTTAGCAAAGCAGACAATATTCAGCTTTCTCAAAGAATTAGTGACCTGACAACAAAGATGAATGAAGCAGCTGTTTACCACAGACCAGCAAATGCTTATTTCTTTGTAAAGAACCAGAAAATGGTAAGTCGCAATATCCGCAGCAGTTTGGATATTGCAATCTGATACCTTGAGTAAAAATCCGATATAACACAATGTATCAGTTCACCTTTGAGAAATATTAGCAACATATAGTTTTTATAAAAAAGAGTTTGCCTGATGGCGAACTCTTTTTTAGCGGTTTGGTTTGATTTATGTAAACAGATATGAGATAATAGAAATGAAGTATGCACACAAGAAGGAGGACAGATGACTTATGGATATACAACGGGAAGCACAACGTTATCTGGAATTTTCGTGTGGTAAGTTAGAGCTGCAGGTGAATGCAGGAGAAAAAATAGAGGGCAGCTTTTTTATTCATACAAGTGATAAAGCGGTTATGGGTGTTATTTACTCAACTGACACGAGGATGCAGCTGTCTGCGGAGCAGTTTACCGGAGAAAACTGCCAGATTTGCTATACGTTTGGAGCCAACTATCTGGAAATAGGAGCAAATGTACAGGGAAGCTTTGTTGTTCTTAGTAATGTCGGAGAATACACACTTCCTTTTACTGTCGTGGTAAAAAGACCAATGGTGGAAAGCTCTCTTGGGGATATTAAGGATTTATTTCAGTTTACGAATCTGGCAAAAACAAATTGGCAGGAGGCAGTAGCTGCTTTTTATGCAGAAGAATTTGTTCATATTTTTGATAAGCGGGAAAAAGAATATCTGCCGCTTTATTTGGGACTTTCCAAAAGTTTTGGAAATGAAAATAATGTAGAGGAATTTTTGCAGGCAATTAAGAAAAAAACACCAATTCAATACGAAACAGATATTGATGGCTTTTATTTTGAAGAGATATTGGACTCTATAACAAAGACAGTAGTGATATCAAAAAAAGGCTGGGGATATACGCATTTTGATATTTGGGTCGAGGGCAATTTCTTAGGGACAAATGTAGACGTGATTACGCAGGATGATTTTGAAGAAGATCATTTTACACTGGAAGTCCAAATAGATGCTTCTAAATTACATGTAGGTACGAATCAAGGATGGGTACATCTATTTCATCCTTGTAAAAAAATTGACATTCCTGTCAGTATCGTTATCAGACCAAGGGAACAGGAAGAGGAACAGACCAGGCATTTGATGACCAGGTTGGTATTACAGCTCATGGATGATTATGCAGAAATGAAAATGGGCAAGCTAAGCCGTGAGCTTTGGATAGCTAAGGCAAAGGATGGCGCCAATCAACTGTTAGAAGAAGATGAGGACAATCTTGCAGGTCAGCTTTTTTCTGTACAAGTATTGTTAGAACAGGAACGTTTTAATGAAGCAAAATGGTATTTGGATCAAATAGGCAATAGACTGCGCAAGGAAGAGCCGGAGGATTATATCAAATGCTACTACTACTACCTCACGACGCTTTATAATCGTGATGAAATGTATTTACACAGTATAAAGGATGCATTAAACCAGGCATCTAATCGTAATCCTGAGGATTGGCGTATTGCACTTCTTTTCATGAATTTGGAGGAAGAGTACAATAAAAATCCGGAGGTTAAGTGGCGTTTTTTAGAGGAACAGTTTCATCTTGGCTGTGCAAGCCCGGCACTATTATGTGAGGGGGTAGAACTGTTACAGACTAATCCGTCCTTTTTGCTGCGACTTGAAGGCTTTGAACAACAGGTGCTTTGGTTTGCGGCAAAGTACGAAGCGATGACAGACAAACTGATTGAGCATGTTCTGTATCTTGCAGGCAGAGTAAGTAGTTTTTCACCTTTACTGTATCGTATTTTTACTGCTATTTATGAAAAGAAAAAATCAGATGAAGCATTACTTGCTGTATGTCGTTTGTTAATTTTGGGAGACAAAAGAGGAAAAGAACATTTTGACTGGTATCAGCTTGGCATTCAAAGGGATTTACGAATACCAAAACTGTATGAGTATTATATGTATACGTTAGACAGGGAAATACCACAGGATATTCCGAAAATTGTTTTGATGTATTTTGTATATCAAAGCAATTTAGATTATGAAAGAACCGCTTATCTGTATGCTTATGTCATGAAAAACCGTTCCAGATATCCGGAGCTCGAAGCACAGTATCGCATGCTGACAGAGCGCTTTTTAATGGATCAGATAAAAGCAGGGCATATTAACAAAGATTTGGCTTATTTATACCAGAATGCATTGGTTCCGCAAATGTTAAGAGATGAGCTTGCCTATGCATTCACCCCCTTATTGTTTATGCATCAGATTTTTGTGGATAACAGGGATATGATTTCGGTGGTGGTTGTGCATAACAAGGTCAAAGGAGAAAGCAATTACCCTATTTCGGACGGTATCTGTATGATACCGATATATGGTACAGAGTATCAGATTTTCTTACAGGATAAGTGGGGAAACCGCTATACTAAAAGTGTACCATATGTGAATGAACAACTGATGGACTATGAACAGATGGTGCCTTTTATCAGTGCAAGTATGGAGGGAAGGCTAAGCTTTGATATCTATCAGTGTGAGTCAGAGAAA
>CAMBAN010000104.1 GCA_945864145.1 uncultured Lachnospiraceae bacterium
TCCACCAATATCTAATGTAATAATATTTTTGATATCTGTAAGCTTCGTTGTCCAGATTGCTCCAAGCACACCACCTACCGGTCCTGAAAGCAACAGATTAACCGGTTTTTGCTGCGCTGCCTCTGCAGAAGCAACACCACCAAAAGACTGCATAAGATGAAGCGTTGCTCCATAATTCTGTTCTCTCAATGTCGTCTCCAACTGTTTGATATATTTTGCAGTTTTAGGTCCAACATATGCATTCAATCCTGTTGTTGTAAAGCGCTCATATTCTCGAAACTGCGGAAGCACCTCAGAACTTACGGAAATATATGCCTCAGGATATTCTTCCTGGATAATCTCTTTTACCTGCTGTTCATGAGAAGGATTTAAGAATGAATATAAAAAACAAACCGCAATAGCTTCCACCCCATCTGCTTTCATCTTCCGAACAGCCTCTCTTACTGCATCCACATCAAGTGGTACCAATTCCTCTCCTTTTGGCGCAGTGATACGTTCAGCAACTCCATACCGATCCCTTCTCCTGCAAACCGGATATTTCTGCCATGGAATGTCTTCCACAATAGAAAAGTTTGTCGGTCTTTTATGACGTGCAATATGAATAATATCACGGTATCCCTTTGTAGTTATCATTCCGGCTCTTGCACCCTTATGCTCCAGTACCATGTTAGTTGCAATCGTAGTTCCATGAAAAATGTCATCAATCTCCTCATGCTTTAAATCTAATTTATCACAAATCGCATTAATTCCCTCCATCATTCCGACGGATGGATCGTGCGGCGTCGTAGATGTTTTATACACTTCCATCTTTCCATCATCATCAACATAAATAAAATCTGTAAATGTTCCACCTACATCAACACCCATTCTTTTCATTGATCTTCCTCCGTTTCCTGCCTCTATATTTTTCCTTTTGTGAAACCCTGCTTAAATTTCTATTTCACTTCATAATTTCATCTCCTCATTTCAGCCAAATAAACAGGAGCCTATCCGCATTTACTCTGCGTATAGACTCCTTCGCCCGTACTGTTTATTCACTTAATAATAGATCATCAACTTTTTCATTCCTGCATGTACATACATTTTTTTGAAAAACGAATCGATTTGTTTGTGTCAAGTATATGGCATAGAAATTCGCACGTCAAATTCAAAAAAAAACATCCTTTATACAAAAAAAGTATACAAAAGCAAAAAAAAGACTGAAACCTATCATCCTCTTTTAGGCTTTCGTCTTTCGTTTTAGTTTTATAGACATAATACAAAGAGAGAATTTCTCATTTTTCTTCCATATTATTATATTATTGCAAATATATTTTTTAATATATTGACAAATCTCGCATTATTGATGTATATTTAAAAAATAATTCAAGAAGCTATTTACAAAATTTATCCTATATTGAGTATATAGCTATGCTCATCTTCCATGTCACCATCACTGACATTTCACAAACACTATTCTCTCAAAGGAGGTTGCCATTTATGGACTTACAACAGTTAAAATATTTTTGCACAATCGTAGAAAACGGTCAGATTTCCATAGCTGCTGCTAAATTGCATATTACGCAACCACCTCTGACCAGACAGTTAAAACTACTGGAAGAAGAATTAAATGTTGATTTGTTTATTCGAAATGGGAGAAACCTGATACTCACTGATGTAGGGTATATGCTGTATAAAAAAGCCAAAGATATTCTGCGCTCTGTGGAGGACACAGAACATGATGTTATGCTTATGCACAGGCGAAAAATAAACACTTTACACCTTGGATGCATTGATTCGCTCTCGTCTTATGTCTTTCGAACCTTCCTACATAAATATTCCGGGAATAATACCCATGTCTGTTTTGACTTTTACACCGGAGACAACGAAGATATTGTCGAAAAACTGACAGATCAGTCCATAGAAATCGGCATTGTCCACTCCCCCTTTTATCAGGAAGACATTTACAGTTCAAAGATACTAAAAGATCCAATGATTGCTGTTATTCCTCAGGCTATCTCTGCACATACCGGAGACATAACCATGCAAAATCTTGCGAATTATCCACTTCTCATTCATAAAAACTACCAATCGTTCTTAGAAAACAGTTTAAAAAAACACCATACTCCTACCCATCATATCCATATTACCAACGATTTCTCCCTGTCTTATGACTGGGTAAAATATAATCTTGGTATTGTAATCTGTCCAAAATCATCTTTTGTAAACAAGAACATTCATCATGTTTCCTACTGTAATATTATCGATGATGATATCCCGTCCATTGAATCTTATATCATTTGGAGCAAAAAGCATCATTTATCCCAAACAGCCGAAAATTTTCTTAGCCTTATTAACAACTGCAAATCAAACGCACCACTTTAATATATTATTACTTCGGAATTGAAAACGTTACTGTACAGCCTTCTCCCTCCACTGCCTCCAGAGAAAGCGTACCACCGTGTTTTTCAATAATATTCTTTACTGTTACAAGACCGATTCCATTTCCTTCATACTCTGAATCCGGATGCATTCGACCAAACAACTGAAATAATTTTCCGGACTCCTCCATATCAAATCCGACTCCATTGTCCGAAATATGAAAAATATGTTCCTTATCATTCTGCTCATAAGCAATACGAATTTTAGTAATCTCTTTTTTAGAAGAATATTTCACTGCATTTGATATAATATTATGGATACAACAGCGCAGAAGCATTTCATCTGCCAAAACAACCGGAAGCTCATCTGATTCTACCTCAATCTTGTGTCCATTATTCAAAAGTCTAAACTCCTCAACAGTATTTTTTATCAGCCAATCCATTCTTACTTTTACCAGCTTGAATTTTTTTGTTTTCATCTTTGAATAATTTAATATCTCACTAACCAGTTTTAGTGTTTTCTTACAGTAAGAGGAAATCATATCTGCTGCCTTTTTGGCTCCTTCAGTCAATACCTCCCCACTCTCCTCCAGAATCATAGTATTGTACAACTCAATCGCCCGGAGTGGTGCTTTCAATTCATGCGCTACTGTATAACAAAAATTCTCCAATTCGTTGTTTGCTTTTTGTATTTCCTTGGTTCGCTCCAGTACCCGATTCTCTAATTCATCATTGTTTTCCCGCAATTTTTCTGTCAATACTACCTCATCGGTTATATCTTTGGCAAAAACTGCAATGTCATATTGCCCCCCTCCCAGATCAATCCAATGCATTTGTAAGTCATAAAAATGTTTTGTGTGCCTGTCAAAAAATTCTGTCTGGTAATTTTTTTCCTCTTTTACTTTATCAAAGCTGTCTTCCCAAAAATCTATCTCCTCTTTATCAAAAATCTTCATAAAAGAAAGATTTTCATATTCCGCGCTTCGTTGTTCAAAGAACTTTCTTGCCACATGATTCGCTGTCATGATTTTCTCATCTGTACCATTGACGCTCCATATCATATCCTGACTCGATTCAAATACGGCCTCCTGTATTTTCGCCATTTCTATTTGATGCTGCTGTCCTTCACAATAATAATTGATAAAATGTAAAACAAAATCCCCAATAAACAACACAAAAGCTTCCTTCAACAGAATAAGCTGAATGGAACCCACACTATTTTGATAATCATTCACTGTAAGCGTAATGCAAAGCATCTCATTGATTCCATTTCCGCCGCTAATCATTCCTGCAGCCAACGCTGTTAGAAATATGAATACCACAACCATATTACTATAATGATCATAGACTGCTACTTTATCACCAATATGTCGTTTAACAGCCGGAAGCATGACAATACTGTTAAGTACCAAAATGCAGATTGTCATTATTTCAAGCAGAACCGTACCCGTCGCATTAATAATGTTATCCGGAAGATAGGAATAGGCATACGTTGGGAAATACGAATTTGCCTTTACCAGAATTTCTATGAACGGTCTATAAAACAAGAGAAATGCCAGTATAAAAATCAGTTGGAAAAGATACTGTATTACAAACGGCGCTTTTTTCTCCCGTATTAAATCTCTGCACATTCCATGTCCCACTGACCACCCTAAAATTGCAAACGCCGTTGCCATATTTCCCCATCCATTCGTGGGTACGACAAAAAAGGGCTGCAATAGTGACAGTCCAGGTATACAACAGAGCAACGCATATTTCCATCCATAAAAAATTGCAACCAACCCGGGCAAAATCAACCCTGGCATAAAATATAAGTCATATGCCGGGTCAATCGCTACAGAAAACTTTGTCAGCACCAAACTGAGATACCCTGCTAGAAGTGCCCAAATTGCCTTTTTTCTATCCAACTTCTTCATATCCACTCCCCCTACTCCTTATTTTCATATAAGTTTGCCGACCACGGCTCCGGGCGAATTGGGTCTTTCGACTGATAAATAATTTTGTATTTACCATCATGCACCACGGCAAAACGTGCATACAACCATGTGCAATGGTTATTCTCATCTACACGAATCTTCCCCTGCGGTGCATCAAATTCAAGTCCAGAAAAAGCATCAATCAGCCGCTTGGTATCATAAGGGTCTTCTGTCTTTTCCAATGCCTTTGCCAAAAGATAACAACTATCGTAAGTTGCCTCCGCAAGACAAGTGATTGTAGATTCATCACTGACATAATTGGTATATTTCTCTACAAACTGCCTGCTCGCTTCCGTATTCAATGAAGAAAAATAATTCATGGATGCATAGGAGCCTTCTGAACATTGCTGCCCCATCTCTTTTAGTGTCATCTCATCTGTCGTGATTGCCGCAATCGGGCACTCCTCCATGGAAAATCCCATTTTATAGTACTCTTTATAAAATGAAACTACAGAATCTCCAATCAGATCACAATAAATAAAATCTGGTTCTTCCTCTTTTATTTGTTCCAAAGCATCCGCAAAATCAATCGTTCCAGCCGGAAAATATAACTCCCCGCACACGACACCTCCATTTTCTTCAATCAAATGCTTCGCCTGCTTATTACTGGTAATCGGAAAAACATAATCTGTTCCAATTAGAAAGACTTTTTTCCCGCATTTTTCCATAAGCCAGGGAATATACTCCGTCGCCTGCTGATTTGGCATGGCCCCTGTGTAAATAACATTTGGATGCACTTCTTCTCCCTCCGTATATGTAGGATAAATCAAAAGCGAATTGTATTTTTCTAAAACCGGAAGCGTTGCCTGACGACTGGCAGACGAATAACATCCTACTGTTGCCACTACCTTTTCTTCCGTAATCAAGCCCTCTATCTTTTGCCCTGCCAAAGTCGGATTAGAAGAATAGTCCATCGGAAGATATTTAATTTTTTTCCCATTTATTCCACCGTTCTCATTAATCTCATCAAATGCCAGCATTGCCGCATTCATCATAGATTTTTCCGCAACAGCAGAGGAACCGGTCGTAGAAAACAACAAACCGATACGGATTTCATTTTCTTCAAACTCGTCCGTCGGTTTCTCAATTTGCTCTGTTCCAAGCTGCTTATCTTCCTTTGCTTTTTCTTCCAGACCACTCCTTATCATATTTCCTATCAAAAGGAAAACTGCACATACGACCATGATAATCCAGATTTTTTTGCTATTACTCTTGTCATCCATATTCTTTCCTCAACTTCTATTAACGGGTGCAGTCTGCTCAATCCGTAGCCTGCATTCTTTTGTAATCACTTAGCGTAAAACCAAACATCTTCTTGAAAAGACGTCCCATATACTTATAATCCTCATATCCCAATTTTTCTGCAATTTCTACCATACTCATGTCTGTCTCAGTCAAAAACTTTTTCACTATCTGCATCTTAAGTGAGACTACATAATCTACAAAAGATTTTCCCATATCTTTCTTAAAACTATGGCTGAGATATGTATTACTCACATAACATACCTCCGCCGTATCTGTCAAGGTCAGCTTATCATATGGATGTGCTAAAATGTAATCCGCAACTTTTTCTGAAAGAGCACTCATGCCAATGGGATGCCAGTTACATACTGCAACATAAAGCTCCATCATATAATCTTCAAAGAGCGCAGAAGCCATATATCGATCATCTGCATGAAGCATACGGTTGCAAATTTCTTCTACATCCGGTGTCAAAAGCTGAATCCAGTGATACCTGTTTATCACTTCCTTCGCAGTCTCCCTTGCAAAATCCATCAGCCATACGATGCTTTTTACCACATCCTCTCCGCCGGTTTCAAAACACTTTTTCGCCACATCCTTGAGCAATACTTCAAAATTATTTCCACTCGTCAGAATACTGTCCGCTGCCATTTTACACTCTGTGGAGAAAATATATTTTTCTTCTTCCTCATCCTTCAGAAACTTCGTTGCCCGTCTTAGGACCCTACTTAAGGAGTTGTTCGTCACCGGCTTCACAATATAATCAAAAGCCCCCAGAACTATCCCCTTTCTTGCATACTCAAAATCTGCATATTCACTCAAAAGTATCACACATTTACACAGATTTTCCTGCTTCACATGCTCTAACAGCTCAAGTCCATTTAATTTCGGCATCTTAATATCTGTCAGGAGAATGTCTACGGACTGTTTCCGAAGCATTTTCAGTGCCTCTGCACCATTGTCCGCTTCCCCGATCAGCCTGATATCTCTCTCATTTTTCCAACATTGCAGCGCTTTCAACTGCTTTCTGAAAATTTCATAATCGTCAACAAGCATGATATCTGCCATAGTCATCCTCCTTTTCTCTCAATTACACCTTAAACTGCAAGATATTTGTTGATTGTCTCGTCACTCAGTTCCTTGATTTTTCCTTCTGAAACCACCTTTCCTTTCTGCAGGATCACATAACGATCCGCAATCTTTTTTGCAAATTTTAAATTCTGTTCTACAATGACCAATGTCAAATCCATTTCACTACGTATTCTCTCCAAAATCGTTGCTATTTCCGCAATTACATTAGGCTGAATTCCTTCTGTCGGCTCATCCAGCAAGAGCATTTTGGGTTCAGACATCAATGCCCTTGCAATCGCAAGCTGTTGCTGCTGTCCGCCTGAAAGCACACCGCCCTTACGCTTTAAATGTACCTTAAGTGCCGGGAAAAATTCCAACACACGTTCCTTCTGTCCTGCCAGATCCGTTGTATGGGCATACCCTCCCAGATCAAGATTTTCTTCCACCGTCAAATCCGGAATAATTTCCCTTCCCTGTGGTACATAAGCAATTCCGTTTCGTGAACGCTGGTGTGGCATTTTTTTTGAAATATCTGCTTCCTGAAACGAGATACTCCCTTCTTCCAGCGGAAGGATTCCTATAATGGATTTTAATAATGTAGTTTTTCCAACTCCGTTTCTTCCCATAATCGCGAGTTTCTCTCCGGCATTAACTTTAAGGCTGATTCCGTTGATTACTTTGCTCTTTCCATAATTCACCTGAATATCTTTTACATCTAACATTAGAATCCCTCCCCGTTTTCGTCCTGTAAATATACCCGCACGACCTCCGGATTTTTCTTTACTTCCGCAAAGCTTCCTTCTGCCAGAACCTTTCCCTGATGTAAAACAGTTACTGTATCTGCAATCTGTTCTACAAAATCCATATCATGCTCTATAACAATCAACGTATGCTTCCCTGCAAGCTGTTTGACCATCTCCCCGGTCTTATAGGTTTCCACATCCGTCATTCCCGCTGCAGGCTCATCCAAAATGATAAGTTCCGGTGACTGGGCAATCACCATTCCGATTTCCAACCACTGACGTTGTCCATGTGCAAGCTCTGTTGCCATCATATCTCTCTGGTCATAAAGTTGTATCTGATTCAGAATTTTTTTAATTTTTTCCTTTACTTTTTCTGTTCTGCGGTAGGTAAATGCCTTTCTGATGGAAGTGTAGCCTTTTAACGCAATTTCAATATTTTCATAAACCGTCATATTATCAAATACATTTGGTCCCTGGAACTTACGCCCTATTTTATACTTAGAAGCAATCATACCAGGATCTTTTCCTGCAATATCCGTTCCATTATATAAAATCTTTCCTTCTGTCGGCTTTGTCTTTCCTGTAATCAAATCCATCAGCGTACTCTTCCCTGCTCCATTCGGTCCAATAATAACATGTATTTTCCCTCGTTCTACAGACAAATCAACTTCACTCACCGCATGGAATCCAGAAAATGAAACTGACAGATTTTCTATCTTTAACAGTGTTTCGCTCATAGCTCTGCCTCCTTCCCGACACCTGCGGTATCTTCAAAATCTATTTTTCGTTTTTTCGCCATCTGTACCCTGTGCTGCAAATCAAGAAGCTGTCCCACAATTCCATTTGGAATAAAGAAAATGATAACAAACAAAACTGCTCCCAAAATCAACTGCCAGTAAGATGCAAAATGTTCCGATAAAAGACTTTGCGCCCAGTTAATAATCAAAGTTCCCACCACTGCGCCAGTCAGATTACCTCGTCCTCCTACTGCAATCCATACAACCACTGCTGTAGATGCTGCAATACCGATATCTTCCGTTGTAATTGAACTTGTCGCCGGGGTATAAAGAACGCCTGCCAATCCTGCCAGAGCTCCAGAAATCACAAAAATCAATATTTTAAAATGTGAAGCACTGTAACCAAAAAACTCTAGTCTTGCTTCATTTTCACGAATAGATGTCGCCACTTTTCCAACTCTGCTTTTTGCAAACCACATACAAAACAAAAATACCAGAATTGTAATAAACAGTACCAAATAATAATAAGGTATCTTCCCAAGCTGCTCACCACCTCCAATGGCAAACCTCTTTACTCCCTGAAGCCCATTAAATCCATTGGTATATTTCTGTATATTAATAATAAAGTCCTTAAAAATCTGCGCCAGCGCCAGGGTAATAATTGTAAAAAACACACCCTTAATTTTACTGGAAAAAATGAAACTTCCCAAAATCCATGCAAACACGGCGGGAACCACAATACCTATCACCGCTGCAGCAATCGGATTCTTCAGTGGAAGATAAAACCATGGAATCTCTGTAAGCCCTTCTCTAGTCATAAAAGAAGGTGCACCGCTCTGAATTTGATAACAGAGACCTATCATATAACCGCCCATGCCGAAAAGAACGGCATGTCCCAAACTTAAAAGTCCGGTATAGCCCCACAACAAATCCAGGGAAAGTGCAAAGATGACATAACACAGATACCTACACATCATCTCTACCCGAAATTCCTTTACAATTAGCGGAAACAGAAGCAAAAAGATCAGTAGTACTATATCAATATACCGGTTCACTTTTGTATGTTTCATACTCTGTAATATATTTTTCATCTTTTCTACCTCCTCTCCTTATGAAACAGTCCTTCCGGTTTAAACCGCAAAAGAACGATAACAGCAAGAAACACAATAATTTTTGCCCAGGTTTCATTCGTAAATCCGGCAAGAATCGTCCTTCCCTCTCCAATAATCGCTGAAGATGCCGCCATACCTATCATAGACTGCACACCGCCGACTACTACCGTAAGGAAACAATCGGTCAGATAAACGCTTCCCATATTATAAGAAACACCTATCGTTGGTGCCAGAATGCAGCCTGCAATTCCTGCAAGACCTGCTCCATAAGCAAATGTCATTGTATCAATTCTGGAGGTCTTAATTCCGAGACATTCTGTCATCTGACGATTCTGCGTGATTGCTCCAATCTCTTTTCCGAATTTTGTATACTTAAACAGCAAAATCGTAAAAATCAAAAGTCCAACTGCCATTGCCACAACAAAAATATTGTAATATGGAATTGCTACTCCTTTTATATGA
>CAMBAN010000105.1 GCA_945864145.1 uncultured Lachnospiraceae bacterium
TGCCGTTTCTTCAGAAGATTCTTGCGTTTCTGACACATTTGTCATTTCTTCTGTTGTTTCTTCTGTCGTTTCCTCCTCTGTTGTATCCTCAATATCCACCAACCTGGTATGATAATTTGGTGAATACTGCAAAAGTAAATCTGCTGCATATTCTGCGATTAACTGGCTCTGTTCGTCAGTTAGTTCCGGCATATTATCTACGCAGCCCGTTAATACACTCGTCACAGCTGCCGCCAGTAAAACGCCGACTATCTTTTTCCCCTTTTTCACAACCGCACCTCCGCTTTTTATTTGGTTTCTAATTCAAACCAGAACTCTACACCATTCTGATAATTGTTCACACCATATTTTTGATTCATGGATTCCATGATTGCCTTTACAATCGATAAGCCCACACCGCTTCCCCCATATTCTCTGGTACGTGCCTTATCTACTTTATAAAACTTTTCCCATACTCTGTTCAAAGACTCTTCCGGTATTGGGTCTCCTGTATTGAATACACTGACCCTTACCTTATGAGCTTCTAAATGATATCGGATTTCCACCGTTTTCTTTTCATTTACATGATTCAGTGCATTGCTGAAATAGTTGCGAAATACTTCTTCCGTTTTGAACTCATCTGCCCATACGTAAATCGGTTCATGTTCTTCTAACAAAACCTGCACATCATTCTGCTTAATTAAAATATCGGCTGATTGGACAAAATTCTTCACCAGTGAAGTAATATCAAATCGTTCCATTGTGACTACATCATTACCAAATTCCAACTGATTCAAGTCCAAAAGTTTCTTTACCATGCTATTCATTTTATTTGCTTCATCCATAATGACATCACAGTAAAAATTTCTGCTCTCTTCATCCTGACTGATGCCTTCCTTTAGTCCCTCTGCATAACCTTGTATCAAGGCTAAAGGTGTCTTCAATTCATGGGATACATTGGATAGGAATTCTTTTCTCATCTCATCGATTTGTTCCTTTTTCTCAATATCCTTCTGTAACTCATTGTTCGCCGTTTTTAATTCGGAAATTGTTTTTTCCAAGGTATCTGCCAGCTGGTTCATATGCGCGCCAAGGAGCTCTACTTCATTATCTCCTTTTCCTTCATATCTTGTTTCAAAATCCAAATTTATCATTTTTGTGGAAATCTGTGAAAGCTGTGTAATAGGTTTTGTGATTTTGGTCGTCAAAATCCATATGATAATTGCACTGATAAAGGTTGCTATCACACCAATATACATAAGGAATCGTGTAGAAATCTCCACACTGTCTCTAATACTTTCCAGTGGTGAGCGAATTAAAAACAGGTTTCCGCTGTCTAATACACCCCACATTTCCAAATACTCTGTTCCAAAGGCTCGGTCATAAGTCGTCGCCATATCATAGTTCTCTGTTGAGAGAAGATACTTTTTATCTGCATTGGCAGGATTGTTCTTATCATTGTTAAATACGTTATCATATAATCTGCGCAGCAAAATATTGGAATCATTACTGGCAGATTTTATCATATTGGAGCTGGCATCAATCACTATCATACTAATATTATAAGTATCACAGATAAGTCTCAGCTCTTTATCAAAATTCTCAGAAGAAATATCACCATTTGTTGTTGCTTCATTAATACTGGCAAAAGCACTTAGGATGGCGTTTTCCTTGTGTTTAATATAAATCCGTTCCAAAAATAATTGGTTAATCAGCAGGCACATACCAATCGTGCCTGTCATAAGGGCAATAAAAATGCCTGCTATCTGTTTTTTTATTGAGTGTTTCATTCGAACTTATATCCCATTCCCCAAACTGTTTTTATTCTGTCTCCACTGCCACCCATTTTACTTCTCAGTTTTTTGACATGTGTGTCAATGGTACGAGCATCTCCAAAATAGTCATAATTCCATACGCTATTGAGGATTTTATCTCTGGATAAAGCCACTCCTTTATTCTCCATAAAGTAAGCCAAAAGTTCAAATTCCTTAAAGCTTAAATCTATATTTTCTCCGTTTATCGTCACCACATGGGCTGTTTTGTCTAACACAATACCCTCATATTCTAATGTATCTGCTTCACCCGTCTGGCTTGTCCTTCTTAAAATCGCCTCTACGCGTGCTACTAAAATCTTTGGGCTGAATGGTTTTGTAATATATTCATCTACGCCAAGCTGAAAGCCTTGCAGCTCATCCCTCTCATCTCCCTTGGCTGTCAACATGATAATCGGTACCTTTGAATAATTCCTGATTTCTCTACATGCCTGCCATCCATCCATTACAGGCATCATTACGTCAAGTATGACAAGAGCAATATCCTGCGTTGCAAAGAAAAGGTCTACTGCCACACTACCATTTTCAGCTTCCAATACCTCATAGCCCTGCATACTTAAAAAATCCTTAAGAAGCTTGCGCATTCTACTTTCATCATCTACCACAAGTATTTTCAATTTGCCCATAACATTTCCTCCATTCTGCCTTCTATCATAAACGTAAATTATGACAAATTTGTGAACATAGCCGGGTTAATCCTGATTTAGTAAAAGTTCTTTTTCTTTTTCCCTAATCTGCTGCTCCCTTTCTGTAAGCTCCTGTTCCCAATCCACATATTTATTTTGTAATGCTTTTTCATAATTTATAATGTTTGGATTTTTACTTGTTGTAGTGATATAAAACATCAAAGCAATCAAAATGACAAGGACAGCATTCACAAGCATAGATGTTCTTAGCTTATCCTTCTCCTTCTCTTGCTGTGTTTTCACCTTTTTTACCGTATGGTCCACTCTCTTTTGTGCAGGATTTGTCTGTTCTCGCAGTTGATAAATCTGATTAACGGGAATATCCTGAATTTCTTCTTTAGGATAGGTTTCTAACAGCTCATCCTGTAGTTTTTTTAAAAAAGTAAAGCCTACCTGTGTTTTAAATACTCTGCTGTCTATGGTCTTATCATAAACAAGTTTCATCAGCTTTGGATTTTGATAGTCAAGTTTTTCTTCAAGCTTTTGAATTTTCGTAACTTCTGACTCTGCAAGCTTTACATCCTGCTGTGTATGAAAACGAAATCCTTCTACCGACCATACCTTCTCTTCTGCCATTTTCTGTTGTCTCCCCTTTTAGTCCTTCTCTATAATGTCTCTACCAACGAATAGGTTTTTTGATAAAGTTCTACAATTTCCTGCATGTCAGAAGCTTCCGGCATACTGCCTGCACGCAATGTTTCTACTATTGGCTGTAAGGCATGATATAAAGGATCCATACCCAAGTTAGAAGAAAGTCCCTTTAAGGTATGCGCCGCTCTAAAGGTATCTTCTATATTACCTGTTTGAAAACCTTGTTGCATTTCCTCATAGCTTTTATCATTTAAAAATTTTTTCAAACAGGTTTCATATAATTTCGTATTATCCAGAAAACGATGCAATGCACCATCTACATCAAATCCATTCTCCTTCAAATTATCCAAATCTTTTTGTTCCATCGTTCAGCCAGCCTTTCTTCACTAAAATAACTATACATTTTCCACAACCTGCAAGCTTTGGGTCACAGGCACAAAGTTGCCGTATAAAAAATCTATTTTTTATGCTTTAATCCTGTATCAGTCCGCTCACATCCAAAATCAATGCAATACTTCCATCTCCAAGCTGTGTACACCCTGAAATACCATGTACTTTTTTCACATAAGAAGGTATCGGTTTTACTACGATTTCCTGTGTGCCAATCAGTTCATCAATCAGCACACACAAAGAAGTGCCTTCATACTCCAGTAAGAGCATAACACCATCCTCTACATTACTAACTGCATCCTGCAGATTATATTTTTCGCTCAAACGTAATAACGGATAGCATTCTCCTCTGATCATAACGTATTCTTCGCCATTTGGCTCATGTATCATTTTATCCTCTGTAACATGGATGAATTCCTTGATTGCCGAAGTCTCCATAACAAACTTTGTATGTCCGTTTCTCATGACAATACCGTCAATAATTGCCATGGTAAGTGGTATCTTCATCGTCATGGTACTACCCTTACCTTCCACAGACTCTATATCCAGAAAGCCTCCTACTTTCTGAATATTTTTTACAACGACATCCATACCGACGCCACGTCCGGAGAATTCTGTTACCTGGTCCTTTGTAGAAAATCCCGGCAACGTAATAAACTGGAAAATTTCTTTATCAGAATATTCTGATTCTGGTCTTCCATCCGGTAATACGCCATTTTCTGCTGCTTTTTTATATAGTTTCTTTCTGTTTAATCCTTTTCCATTGTCTATAACGGAAATCCAGACCTTGCCGCCTTCATTTTTTGCTTCCAGAATAACCTTCGCCTTTTCTGTTTTACCGGCCTGCTGTCTTTCTTCGTTTGTTTCAATACCATGGTCTACTGCATTTCTGACTAAATGCATCAATGGGTCCGAAATATTTTCAATAATATTTTTATCAACCTCTGTTGTATCACCAATCATTTCAAATTCAATATCCTTACCAAGCTTTCTGGACATATCAAAAACAGTTCGATTCATTTTCTGGAAGGTATTGGTTAAAGGCATCATACGCATGGACATAATGAGTTCCTGCATTTCTGTTGTAATCTTAGAAAGCTGCGCAGCCGCCTTTGAGAAATTAGAGAGGTCAATATTAATATTTTGCAAATCAGGATTTTGTAAAACTACTGACTCTGCAATTACCATTTCTCCCATTAAATTCATCAGCATGTTCATTTTATCAATATTAACACTCATAAAAGTCTGAGCATGTTCTTTTTTCTTTTTGGTCTTTGTTATCTGCTTTGCTTTTCCTGCCTCTTTCTGAATGACATAATCGCCCGGCTGTGGTTCATTTGCTTCTTTTGGAGCATCCTCCTTTTGCTCTTTGGAATCCTCAGCTTCACGTGCAATAGGCTCATCAGAAAAGCCTCTTTCAAACTCAGCTTTTGTACATTCTTTAATTTCAATATGCTCTACTTCTACTGTAGTATCCAAAAGCTCACGAAGCTTTTCCACAGTAAAATTACCATGTACCAACATCAAAAAGCCATCATTCAAAATAGTAGTAGCAGACTCCTCATTTGTCAGAATATCTTCCGGTGTATAATGTACGTCTTCTGTAAATTCTTTTAATGCATACACAGAGGAATAGGCACGCAAATTACACATCTGTGTATCCTCATAATAACAGATGCGAATATTAAAGTATTTGTCCTCGCCTGAAACCTGTGGTGCAATGTAAAACTGATTTGGTTCCAAGTGCATTTCCTTACTTGCTTTTTCTTCTTTGCTGATTTCTTCCTTTTTTGGCGCTGTATCTACACCCTTTAGATTGTCCAGGAATTTTGCCATTGTATCAATTAATTGTGAGTTATCTCCATCCGGATCATTTCCATCCCTGATTTTATCCATTTCTCCATTAATGAAATCCAATACCTGAAAAATAATTTCAGTCAATTCCATATGTGGTTCTTCTACATTTTGATTTTCACGTAAATAAAAGAAAATATCTTCCAGCTTATGAGAAACTTTCATGATATTATCATACATCATAACACCAGAGGAACCTTTGATGGTATGCATAATTCTAAAAATCTCGTTGATACTGTTTTCGTCAAAAGACTCCTCATCCTTATTTTCCAGAATGATTTCCTCTAATTTTTCTAATAACTGGCCGTTTTCATATAAATACATATCGACCATTCCATCTAAACTGAATTCATCAGCCATATTGGCACCCCTTCCACAGATATACATTCATAAACAAGAAATCCCAATTACAATTTTACTTTGTTTTTCAACAATAGTCAATATTTTCAGTTTTTTTATGTGTTCGAATATCTGAGGCTATCACGGACTATTAAGTTGTCTAATGTAAAAGCAAATTGCTTTTTCGGATAAAGTAAAGAGCAGTGTCTCTTGCATTTTCATCAAGTAACACTGCTCCATTGTTAACAAAAGAACTGCCTTTGCGCCGATTAAATTACAGTTCCCGGCTCAATCAGCCTATTTGTCCTCTATTGCAAATAATTGTTGTTCTAAAATGTATTTCATCCAGGAAAAATGTGTTCTGACCCCCATGTTCATTTGTTCATCTGCAATTTCCAAATTTGTGCTTTTACACTTTTTACAGCATCCTCTTGCATAATCAAGATTTCCGCAATCCTTGCATAGATAAATACGTTCTTGTACTTGGCTCTTCATATGTAATTCCCCCTTTGAACCAGTCTATAAACGAACCTTTCCCACTTTCATTATATCACAAATTTCATTCGTGATAGCCATTCGCCGCTCGTTGTGTGAGAGCTCCGCTCTCCCAAGCTCGCTTGCGCTCATTATATCATATAGTCACACTATTTTAAAGTGTTCTGTATTGTTTTACATCTTTTATTACATAACATGTAACTTATTCTTCTTATTTTCTTCAATTATGTGTTTTATTTTGTCTTTTTATTGATTTTTCAAAATAAAGCAAGTATAATATCCAAGATTTAAAACAACAAAAGAAGTAAGGAAGGTTTTACTATGTCAAACTTCTATGTGAACTCTAAAAGCAACCACTTAAAAAATCTGCTCTATACACTGATTTTTCTTTGTATGCTTTTACCTATATTATTATATGCTGCCGTTCATACTAATATGTCAAAATCAGAACATACAGAAAATACAATGGTGCAGCATCATGTGCTTAGTTCTATTGTAGAAAAAAATACACAGGAGCTTCTTTGTCAGGATGTAGAAACTACTGCTTCTCTTTCTGTCACACCACTCATACAAACACTTACCGGTTCTAGCCAGACAACAAATCAGCTTGTCTGTGATACGCAGGATTTATCCTTTTTTGAGCATAGTGTTTTCGTTGGAGATTCTATCTCTGTAGGCTTCGAAGCCTATTGCCAAAGTCATACTGACAGTATTTTAACAGATACTACTTATTTTTTAGCCAGAGTCAGTTGTTCAGCAAAGGTACTTATTTCTGACAATGCTTTAACTGCACATGCAGATGTCGTTCCTCTTTATGAAGGCGTCCCTCAATATGTAGAGGATTCTATCGCACAAATGACTGATATTGAAAAAGTCTTTTTATGTTTTGGTGTAAATGACCTTGTTGCCTGCGCTCCGGAAGAGTATATTAATAATGTTCAGACTTTAGCCTCCCGTATTCTTGAAAAAAATCCGGGAATTACCATCTATATGATATCTGTCCCTTGTGTCGATGCATCTGTTACTACAGGATATTTAAATAACGACGCCATTCATACAGCAAATGCTCTTTTACAGGAGGCATGCACAGAAAATGGTTGGGGTTTTATCAATCTTACGGAGTATATCATGAATGAAAGTGGAGCTATTTGCCAGGAATACAGCTCAGACGGATATGTTCATGAAAATAATTTGGCTTATGACATCTGGACAAAGGTACTAAAAAATTATGCTCACGAAGGGAAAACTACATGAATCAGCCATTAAAAAAAATTTTACTGATTGCAACAGGCGGAACAATCGCTTCTATTAATACAGAGGAAGGACTAACTCCTTTGATTACCTCTGAGGAAATCATTAACTGTGTTCCTGAAATCAAGGATTTTTGTCAGATTGATGCCATACAGCTTTTTAACATTGACAGTACCAATGTATATAGCACTCACTGGCTTGCTATGGCTCAGTGTGTAGAAGCACATTACAATCAATATGACGGCTTTGTCATTACTCATGGTACAGATACTATGGCATATACTGCTGCCGCACTTTCCTATCTTATCCAAAAAAACAAAAAGCCGGTCGTCATTACAGGCTCTCAAAAATCCATCGCCGCAAAAGAATCTGATGCAAGAATGAATTTGTTGGATGCCTTTTTGTATGCTACTCACAACTACGCTTGCGGTGTTCACATTTTATTTGACCATAAAATTTTACTTGGTACACGTTCCCGCAAGGTTCGTACCAAAAGCTTCAATGCCTTTAACAGCATCGATTTTCCGGAAATCGGTATTGTCAGGAATAACAAGGTTCTTCTTTATGTAGAAGAACATTACACACAGGATTGCCCTGTTTTCTATCATGCCATGAACTCACGCGTATTTTTATTGCGTTTAATCCCGGGGCTGCAGCCGGATATTCTGGATACCATTGCTCCTTTTTATGACGCTGTTGTCATTGAAAGCTTTGGCGTTGGTGGACTTCCAAGCTACGGAAATGTAAACTTTGAAAATGCAATTGCAAAATTTATAGATAGCGGAAAATCCATCATCATGTCTACGCAAGTGCCACATGAAGGCAGTGATATGGAGGTTTATCAAGTAGGACAGACTATCAAAGAACGTTTTAATCTGATAGAAGCTTATAGTATGACTACCGAAGCCATTGTCACTAAGCTCATGTGGATTTTAGCGCAAACAAAAGAGCCTTCTGAAATCAGAAAGCTCTTCTATACACCTATCATGCACGATATTATTACATTCTAGAGAAATTCATGAAATTTTTTTCTGCAAAAACTGATTCGTCAGGATATTTTTTGTAAGAAATCTGATTGTCTCTTTCAAACTCCTGATATGCCTCTTTGGTCATCAGTTGTGGTTTGAAGGAGGCATCTACCTTTACAGGTACAAATTTCCTTCCCTGCTTCATAGCCAAAGTCAATGCCTTTTTTCCACTCTTTAAAAACCAGGTGCCATTTACTTCATTGACAACAATTTCCCCCTCTTCTTCTGCATCCGCTGTCGGATAAATAGAGGATGGATTCAATTCCATGATTTTATCAAATTCGTTTTTGGAAAACCCATCTAACAATTTTAATATTTCTTCAGCAATTTCTGCCGGTGACGCATTTGTACTTTCAATCACCAAATTATAATTGCTCATGTCATAATAATCTATATGATAAATCTCCTGATAGCGGACTGTTTCCATCTCTTGCCTATGTATCAATGCTTTTTTGCAAGCTTCCTGTGTTTCATATGACTCAGAGTTTGCTCTCACACTATCATGAAATACTCTTCTGCTGGCTTCATCAATATCTGTAATTACAAAAACCTTAAAGCTATCCGGTACAAAATTCCATGCAAGACGTGAGTCAAACATGATATGATCCCGTTCCTTTCCGATTTTTGTTGTTGTATCATCAATCAGCTTATCTACTGACCTGTCACCCCTTGCGGCAGCTTCATTTACCTGCTTATTGAACTCTTCTACTGAAAGTCCTTTTTCCATCGCAAGTTGTCTGAAAATGTTTCCCGTAGATACAATTTCGTATCCCTGTTCCTTTAACACTTTTCCAATACTTGACTTACCACTACCTAAGTTACCTGTAATCGTAATATTCATTTTTGCACCTCTCTATCTGCTTTAGCAGATTTTTCACTCAAGATTTGAAACATTTTGTTTCAAGCTCAATATTTTTCCTGCTCTTTGCATTTCGCTCTATGAGTCTGATAGAATGATATAGTAAAATGACTACACGTGCAAGTAAAAAACAGTTATTTTGCGTACAAATTCATTTTGCGTACAAATTTATTTTGCGTACAAAATTCATTTTGTATAGATCGGAAGAGCACACG
>CAMBAN010000106.1 GCA_945864145.1 uncultured Lachnospiraceae bacterium
TTCATAAAGCATAACGGTAATAATACTGCCGCAAGCACATATTTTAGAACCGGATGCTTTTTGATGTACCTGGAAACCGGAGCACAGAACAATAACGCCAGCACAAAACAACCGATATTGTACGGTGTCAAAAGTTGTGCCAATACGACTCTTTCACTTGCCTCTATAAAAAAGCCGGTGAACATGGATTTTAAAATATGACACGCCTGTCGGATATTATCTGCTCTGAAAATCACAAAACCGCAAATAACCACAAGCATTGTGTAGCAATGCGCCCAGATTTTATTTTTTAACGGAATGAGTTTTTTATACTCAAGGGTAATAAAAAGTCCATGAAACAGTCCCCACACCAAAAAGGTCCAGTTTGCTCCATGCCAGATACCTGTGCAGACAAATACAATCAGCTTGTTAAGCATGGTTCGTTTTTCACCTTTTCTGTTACCTCCAAGCGGAATATAAAGGTATTCCTTAAACCAGGTGGAAAGAGAAATATGCCATCTTCTCCAAAATTCCTGGATACTGCCGGAAATATACGGATAGTTGAAATTTTCCTGAAAATGAAAGCCAAACATAGCTCCGAGTCCGATTGCCATATCTGAATAACCGCTGAAATCAAAGTAAATCTGCAGGCAGTAACAGATTGCCACAAGCCAGGCAGTGAATGCCATATTCATTTCCGTGGTATACAGCGTGTCAACGATAAAAGCCATGGTATTTGCGAAAAACAGCTTTTTACCAAGTCCGAAAATAAACCGTATCATACCCTCAGCCGTATCCTGCAAGGTTGCTTTTCTCTGTGTCAATTGTTTTTCAATATCATGGTATTTTACAATCGGTCCTGCTATCAGCTGTGGGAAAAAGGATATATAGAGCATGAGCTTCCAATAATTTTTCTGTACGCAGCTTTTATCTCTGTACACATCAATACAATAGGACAATGCCTGAAATGTATAAAAGGAAATACCAATCGGCAATGCAATTTCCGGCACCGGAAGTCCAAGTCCCGTCAAAGCATTGAAGCTTGTTACCAAAAGAGCTACATACTTAAATACAACAAGCAGTCCTATATTAAACAGGACTGTCAATGTCATAATGCCCTTTCCCGTACCTTTTGTACCTGCAAGCAGTCTTGCAAGCAGGTAATTTACGGTAATCGAGCCTATCATCAATAAAATGTAAACGGGTTCCCCAAAGGAATAGAATAAAAGACTTGCCACTATCAGAAGGGCATTTTTCATCTTGATATCAGGGCTGATAACATATAAAAGATATACAACAGGCAAAAATACAAATAAAAAAATACATGAGCTAAAGACCATCCGGTAACTTCTCCCTATTTACTATTTAGTGCTGTAATAGAATTGCCGTAGCTTTCTCCGGTCAAAACAAAGGATACCAAACCGCATAAATCCTCCGGGTTCTCGCTTTTTTCCTCATTTACCACGCAAATCTCTACATCTTTCTTTTCTTCTGCCGCCAAATCATAGAGCTTTACATTTTGAGAAGTAATATAAACCACATTATCTTCACAAACAGATTCTAAAAAAATAGCATTGTCAGGATTTCGTACATACAGATTGCAGTCAATCCATCCTTGCAGAATTATGAAAATAGATACACCCGCTTTCTCCTGTATTGGTAAAGTTGCAATTTGTAAAAGTAATCGAGCTGTCCGGCATACTTCCGATACCTACACAGGCACTATTGCCGGAGATAATATCACAGTTTTCAAAAGCAATATCATGCTCCTTCGCAAAACTGTTATCAATATGTATCGCATAACCCGGATACATATTGGCTCTTGCAATTGCTTCACTCTCTGTCAGATTTTTACTCTTACCAAATTCTTCAATCAGTTTCAGGCAAGTATAATATTCTTCTTCACTTCTTGCATTATATCCACAAATAGTTAGATTTGTAAATCGTCCTGCCGCAATATTTAGCGGAACATAAAAATAATTTTTTGTATCCGCCTGTAAAATGCACTTTTCTTTCTCTGTTCCAATCAGATTGACCTCTCTGTCTACGATATCCAGATAGGCCTCATACACACCGGGATAAATGACAAAAGTAGCATTCCCGCTTGTTCGTTCCAATGCCTCTGCAACAGACGTAAAGCTTCCGCTTCCATCTGTACTTACCGTATATATCGGACCGGTTTTCTTTACTTTTTCCAGCTCTGTACTGATTTCCCCATTGAAATCATCTGCTTTATATTCTTTTACTTTCTCGCTTGCTTCGCATGTCACTACATTTCCCCAAAGCCTCTGACATGCACAGAGCACAAGCATCCCTTTTACCACAACTTTTTTGTACATAACGAATTCCTCTTTCTTTCGTATATGTACTCCCCTATTGTATAATATTTTTGCACAATTCTGACAATTCTACAAGTAGATGTAAACATAAATGACTTATTCGGTCAAAAAGCCAGCATCCTTAGACGCTGGCTTTTTACTAATCATATAAATGGCATTTTACGATATGTCCGTTACCCATATCCTTTGCTTCCGGAGCAACCTCTTTACAGATGCCCATACATTCCTTACAACGGGTATGGAACTTACAGCCCTTTGGCGGGTTTGCAGGTGATGGAATGTCTCCCTGCAAAATGGTTCTGTTAATCTTGATATCCGGGTCAGGCATTGGAATGGCACTAAATAATGCCTTGGTATATGGATGTAAAGGATTTTCAAAAATATCCTTTGTCTCACCTGTCTCTACCAGACCACCAAGATACATGACACCAACTGTATCAGAAATATGCTCTACAACGGAAAGGTCATGAGAAATGAACAAATAAGTCAAATTTCTCTTTTCCTGTAAATCCTTTAACAGGTTGATAATCTGCGCCTGAATGGAAACGTCCAAAGCAGATACAGGCTCATCACAAACAATGAAATCAGGATTGAGAGCAAGTGCTCTTGCAATACAGATACGCTGTCTTTGTCCACCGGAAAACTCATGTGGATATCTGTCCTTATGATACTCCTGCAGACCACAGTCTAACATGATTTTTGTAATATAATCATCATATTCTTCTTTGGAAACTAATTTATGCTCCTTGACTGCCTCTCCGATGATTTCACCGATTGGAAGTCTTGGAGAAAGAGAAGAATACGGGTCCTGGAAAATAATCTGCATCTTTGTTCTTAAAGCTCTTGACTGCTTTCTTGTCAAGTTGCTGATGTCTTCTCCGTCAAAAATAATCTTACCTTCTGTTTTTGGAATAAGACCCAATATGGTACGTCCTGTTGTAGACTTACCACAGCCAGACTCTCCTACAAGTCCCATGGTAGTACCTCTTTTTAAGGTAAAGGAAACATCATCTACAGCTTTTACGCTGCCTGTTTCTCCACCAAAAAAGCCACCCTTAATTGAGAAATATTTCTTTAAATGAGACACTTCCAGAATGTTGTCCTGCTCATTTATCTTTTCTACATTACTCATTCTTCATGCCTCCTTCTTTGCAACGATAACAGCTTACAAAATGGGTCGGTGATACCTGATAAGTTGCAGGATATGCACCTTCACAGCCCTCTACGCACATTTCACAACGATCCTTGAAATAGCAGTAATTTGGCATGTTGATTGGATTTGGAACACTACCCGGGATGCTGTAAAGCTTATCTACATGCTTTCCTACAACCGGTTTTGAGTTCATAAGTCCAATGGTGTAAGGATGTCTTGGATCCTTAAAGATTTCCTGTGCAGTACCTTTTTCTACAACACGTCCTGCATACATAACAACGACATAATCAGCCATCTCAGCAACAACACCAAGGTCATGGGTAATGAGCATGATAGAGCTGTTGATTTTATCCTTTAAGCTGCGAAGTAAATCCAAAATCTGTGCCTGAATGGTAACATCAAGGGCTGTTGTTGGCTCATCGGCAACGATAAGCTTTGGATTGCAGGCAAGTGCCATCGCAATCATGATACGCTGTCTCATACCACCGGAAAGCTCATGCGGATACATTTTGTATACGCCCTCTTTGTTGGCAATTCCAACCATCTCCAGCATTTCAATGGTACGTGCCTTTACCTGTTCCTTAGACATCTGAGGATTGTGCAAAGCAATAACCTCATCTACCTGGTCACCGATTCTGAAAACCGGATTTAAAGAAGTCATTGGCTCCTGGAAAATCATAGACATATAATTTCCTCGAAGCTTCTGCATCAGTTCTGCAGGTGCATTCACAACATTTACTACCTCTTCACCTGTGTTAAATCTGATTTCACCTTCTACAGTCTGACCGGATGGTCTTTGTACGAGCTGCAGCATGGAAAGACTGGTTACTGACTTACCACAGCCTGACTCTCCTACGATACCGATTGTTTTACCCTGTGGTACATCAAAAGACACACCATCTACTGCCTTAACGGTTCCGATATCAGTAAAGAAATAGGTATGCACATTGTCAAACTCAACACAGTTTTCAGGGTTCTTCATCTGTGTAATGTATTCCTCTCTTGGAATATGCTTTCTATTTCTCTTTTTCTCCATTTCCTTTGTAATCTTACGATTTTCTTTGGAAATTTTACGTGTTTCTTTCGCTGATATATAATTTACACTTTTCTTTTTACTAAGTGCCATCTTTCTTTCCTCCTGTTTTTGCTTCCCTATCTCTTCATCTTCGGGTCAAATGCATCACGAAGTCCATCTCCGATGAAGTTAAATGCAAGTACAGTTAACAGAATTAACATACCGGCAGGAATCCATACAAATAAGTAATTTGTCATAACATAGGAATCGTTTACTGCATTGATGATTGATCCCCAGGAAGCAGATGGATATTTAATACCCAGACCTAAGAAGCTTAAGGTAGCCTCTGCAAGAATAACATCACCAAGTCCCATCGTTGCAAATACGATTAGCTGTGGAATAACGTTTGGTACTAAGTGCTTGAAAATTCTACGCTTAATACTGATACCTGTTGCCTCTGCCGCTACCATGAACTCCTGCTCACGAAGAGAAAGAATCTGTCCACGGACGATACGTGCAATACCTACCCAGCCAAGAATACTCATAACAATACAAAGCATGAAAATACGTGTCTTTGGTGATGCCTTATAGTGGTCCATGATAGAACCTAAAATCATGTAAAGAGGCATACTTGGGATACAGTAAACGATATCTACGACACGCATTAAGATATTATCTACCCAGCTGCCAAAGAAGCCTGCAACACCACCGATAATAACACCGATAATAACCTCAATAAATACAACTACAAAACCAATTAAAAGTGAAATACGACCACCGTACATCAGTCTGGCAAGCATATCCATACCATTTCCGTCAGTTCCTACCCAATGCTCTTTGGAAGGAGAAGCAAAGGTGTCAATGACTCTTGTTTCCTGATAACGCTGGATAAGATACTGTCCCTGCTTTTGAGAAAGTAAATAAGTATCTGTTTTACCTTCTGCATCTGTATATTCAAATGAGTCCTGTCCCTCTTCAATTGCAAGAGTCACTAACTCTTTAAATTCAGGTGTCAGGAAAATACCCTTTATCACATTGTTGATATTTAAACTTGAAATATAAGCGTAATCAGTACCATCTGCTGCATGCACCATGGCTGCATCTTCACTTTCATGCTCTAAGGTGTAGTTTACACCATCTACGCTAAAGCTATTCTCATTCTTTGCCATTGCAAGCATTGCATTCTTATAAAAAGAAAAACTGAAGGTAGTTGCTTCGTCATAAGCAGTAAAGGACTTCTTACATAAAAGTGACAGTTCTGTCACATTGTATAATCTCTCTTTTCCGGAGGACGCATCTACAATATAAGGAGTTCCTGCATATTCAAAATAACAGTCGCCTGCTTCCTCTGCCGCTGCCTTTTCCTCAGACTTCATAGCCTTTGGATTTTTGGTTTCCTCTGCTGCATATAAAAGATAAGTAGTATCATCAATTGGTCTAAGAGCAAGTAATCCATCCTTTCTTGACTCAACGACAATCTGCTTTTTTGTCATTGCAAGCACTGCCTTGGAAAAAGCATCACTTGGAATGGTAGCACCTTCTGCCTCAAACATCAGATAATCATCAATATAGGTTGCACCCGCATAATCTTTTTTGATTTCCTCTGTTGTATAGAATACTTCACTTTCAGAGTAAGGAATGATTGCTCCTCCTACAAAAGAAAACAGGAACATAAAAATGATAATAACCATTCCTATAATTGCCAGTTTATTTCTAATGAAACGCTTAATAACCATCATTCCCGGTGAAAGCACTTTTACTCTCTGGGCATCATCAAGCGCCAGCTTCTTATTTTCAGTATTTTTATTGTCTGCCATGACCCTTCTCCTTTCTAATTTACTCTGACACGTGGGTCAACAACTGCATACAGAATATCTGCAATCAGGTTTCCTACCAATATCAGGACAGCACTGAATAACATATAGAACATTACAAATGGAATATCTCCCTGCGTAATACATGTGTATGAAGTATAACCGATTCCCGGAATCTGGAATAAGGTCTCTGTAATCATAGCACCACCGAAAAGACTTGGTAAGGTACCACCAAGTAAGGTAATAATAGGAATCAACGTATTACGGAATGCATGATGATTGACAACGCGTCTTTCAGGCAGACCCTTTGCACGGGCTGTACGGATATAATCGGAATTTAATACTTCAAGCATGTTCGTACGTACATAACGCATCATGGAACCAATACTTACAATCGTTAATGTTATAACCGGTAAAATCAAATGCTGTGCCATATCAAGTACTTGTCCTACCGGTGATAACTGGTCATGCATACGTCCTACAATACCATATAAATCAAGCCAGCCAAGCTTTACTGAGAAAATCCATTTTAATATTGTTGCAAAGAAGAAGCTGGGCAGGGAAATACCAATCAGTGCCAAAACCGTAATGGCATAATCCGCCCCCGAATACTGTTTCTTTGCTGCAATAACGCCAAGCGGTATCGCTATTAGCATCTCCAAAATAAAAGCTGATAAAGATAAAGCAAAGGAATACCAGATTACACTGCTGAATTTCTCTAATACAGGCTGATTGAATAACCAGGAATCACCAAATTCAAAGCGAACTGCTTTTCCGGCCCATGTAAAATAACCCTGTACAATACCCTCATCCAAACCATAAGAAGAATTTAACTGGTCGAGCCATTCCTGATAGCTCTTTGCACCAGGTTTCTGAGATAACTCTAAGGCTTTGTTCTCTACGAAGGAAGAAGGCATGCAACGCATAATGCCATAAATAATCATAGAAACAAAGAATAAAATCACGATAGAAAGTAAAACTCTCTTGACTACAAATTTCTTCATGAAAAATAACCATTTCCTTTCATTTGGTCTACACTCTTAAACTTTGCAGACCTTTCTTTTTCTATACCCTCCAAAGGTATTTCCTAAAAAAGCCGCCTCGTATTTGTTCTCTTAGGAAATACCTTTGTATTAATCACACAGATAGAGGGGATGACTCCCCTCTATCCGGCTTTACTTTACTGTAAAGCAATTGTGTTAATTTCTGAACGGTAGTTCCAGTAAGATGTAGAATCCTTTACCCATGAGTTTGTATCAATACGAGCTGTGCTGTATACGATACCTTCCTGTCTCTGGTAAACAGGAATCTCTACTGCGTAATCTACTACATAATCAAGGGCTTCCTTGTAAACAGCCTTACGATATGTCTGGTCTGTACTTGTACGAGCTTCCATTACTAACTCATCAAGCTCTGGCTCTTTGATATTGTAATGACCGGCACTACCACCTTCGCTGTGGTAAATCTGGAACATATCAGGGTCCGGAGTTGTTGACCAGGCTGCACACCACATATCAATTGTTCCGCTGTTTAAGCCTGACCAAAGGATAGAAGTATCAGATAAGTCATTGATTGTTAAATTGAAGCCGATTTCCTTTAATGATTCAGCTGCTGCTGTTAAGATACCGAAGGTTGGATGGTCACCCTGTCCGCCTGCACCGATATAAACAGTTGCGTCTAATCTTCCTCCTTCAGGAGCTGCTGTAATCTTACCATTTTCTACTGTATAGCCTGCTGCCTCGAAGAATCCAAGTGCAGCTTCTTTTGCTGCTGCATACTTGTCATCCTCTGACATGCCTTCTGTATAAATATCATTTCCGTCTACATCTACAGAGAAAGCAACCTTGTAATCTGCATCAGATTTCTGAGGTGCTGCCCAGTTTGTATTAGAAATAGGATAGTTGATAACAGATGCTGCGTCTCCGTAGTAAGAGTCAATAACAACATCACGATATACAGATACGATAGTAGCAATAGCTTTTCTGAAGTTTTTAGACTCCTCGCTTCCTCTGTCTTCGCCAACCTTCATTAATTCAGCGTTCATACCGATGTAACCATATCCACGGTAGTCTACTAAGTCAAGACCAAGTGTATCACCTGTTGTCTCACCGTTAGAGTTCTCACCCTGAATCTGTGCAACTGCTGCCTTAGAGATAGATGGGTCTGCAATATCAATAGTACCCTGAACTACACCAGGAATCTTATCTGCTTCTGCTGTTTCCTTCCACTGAAGGTTCTTTGTTGCAGGAGCGCCAAGGTAGTAATTTTCATTTGCTTCCATGTAAGCAATCTTGTTTTCATATTTTACAAATTTGTAAGGACCGGCTCCCATTGGAGTTGTAGTCTTTGCTCTTACAGAAGAAAGGTCACCCTTTTCAAATCCAAACTTATGATTGTCATAATCATATAAACTTTCATCACCATAGTAATGTAATGGAGCTACATAAACAGCTAACTGATAAATAGCAGGAGCACTAACCTCAGATAAGGTTACTCTTACAGAGTAGTCACCTGTCTTTTCAATACCTGAAATGTAATCTACAGAATCACCTGTTTCAACAGTTACCTTGTAGCTGTCGTCTAAGAATGAGAATAATGGTGATTCTGCTGCTTCTGTATCAGACATTGTCTGGTAATCATAATCATATGCTAACTCTAATTCGTTCCAGTAGTCAGCAAGTGTTGGGTCTTTGTAAACAGCTCCGGATTTACCTGTTACAGTACCATCACCATTATCATCAGCAAATCCCCAGTTAACCATACCGTTTGCTACATCGCCAAGACCTTCTACTACATAGCCGGCTGCTATACAGTAGTCACAAATACTCTGTGCAAATGCCTCACCTGCTGCAGGTAAATCTGTTTCATAGAATTTCTTCTGCTGTTCTTCTGTGTAATATGTGAAATCAGTGTTATCTGCACCGTTTTCTAACATTAAATCATAAAGAACAGTGGAACCGCTTCTATACTCTTCCATACCAACAATTGGTAAAGAACTGAAAGAAGTACTTCCATCGTAAGATGGGTCACTTACTACATACATAGAGAAGATAACGTCATCTGCTGTTAATGGCTCACCATCAGAGAAGGTTACATCATCACGCATCTGGAAATCATATGCAACTGTTCCATCTTCATTTTCTGTAACTGTACAGTCAGAAAGACCATAGTAAGTGTACTCT
>CAMBAN010000107.1 GCA_945864145.1 uncultured Lachnospiraceae bacterium
CCTTCTGCTGCTGCAAGCTCTCTAACCTGTGCAACATATGAGTTTGATGCACCATCATCCGCCAAATCATCTTCTGCAACATTTGCTGCATAAATTGTTTTCTTTGCAGTAAGAAGATTGTAACCATTAAACCATGCCTGCAGGTCTTCATCTTCCGGAACTTCAAAAGTACGAGCCATCTTTCCGGCTTCCAGATGCTCTTTAATCTGCTTTAACATCTCAAGCTCTTTTGCAAGTGTCTTATCCATTCTTGCCTGCTTCTCAACTTTAGCAATTCTTCTATCCAAAATCTCAATATCTGAGAAAATGAGTTCAAGATTAATTGTTTCAATATCTCTTGCCGGTCCAATATTTCCATCCACATGTACAACATTAGAATCCTCAAAGCAACGAACCACATGAACGATTGCATCTACTTCTCTAATGTTTGCAAGGAACTGGTTTCCAAGACCTTCCCCTTTGCTGGCTCCTTTTACAAGTCCGGCAATATCAACGAACTCAATGACAGCATGTGTAACTTTTTTTGTATTATACAACTTTCCAAGTTTTTCAATTCTTTCATCCGGTACCTGAACAACTCCCACATTAGGATCAATTGTTGCAAATGGATAGTTTGCAGCAAGTGCGCCTGCCTTTGTTAATGAGTTAAATAAGGTACTTTTTCCTACGTTTGGTAAACCAACTATACCGAGTTTCATGTATTCCTCCTTTGGGGACGTTTCTTTTGCCACAAGGAGCGCCCTTTTGTCATGCTCCTTATTAGCATACTCATAGAAAATCCCATAAAACTTATCATTTCATTTTTTATATTCAACGTGTAAATGCTACCACATAAATTATAAAAACTCAATATTTGCTATTTACTTTTCCAAAAAACATCGTTATTATATATGTGAATATTCTATTATCTTTGTATTTAAATACATTTCTAATTCAAGGTTTTTCAACCAATATTCACGCTTATATCAAATAATTATAAAATAGGAGATTTTATGCCTAGAACATTACGTAAAAAATCATGTACAAACACATATCACGTTGTCATCAAAGGTGCAGACCGCCAGCTTTTATTTGAAGAAAGAAAAGATTATATAAAATATTTAGATCTTTTAGAATATTTTAAAGAAGAATGTAATTATGAGCTTATCGCCTACTGTCTCATGTCAAATCATGTACATCTACTCATTCACCACTCAGAACACTGTCCTCTTGAAACAATTTTTCGAAAAATGAATACTAGCTACGCTATTTGGTACAATATGAAATATGACAGAACTGGTTTTGTACAAAACGGTCGCTTTTACAGTGAACCAATTGAAACAAAAGAATCTCTGCTCAATGCATTAAAGTATATTCACTTTAATCCGACAAAAGCTGGTTTAGAAGAATTTCCCGGGGCATCTTATCCTTGGAGCAGTTTTCATGACTATAAAAATAAAATTGACAAGCTTACAGATATAAATCTTGCATTAAGGATTGCCGGAAATGATGAAGTTTTTTTCAAAATGCATGAAAAAGACTCTGATGAGAACACTAAATTTCTTGATATTGACACCATGAGAAAACGCATCCCTGACGATGTTGCAAAGGATATTATTGCCAATGTAAGTAATTGTAATACCTCTACTGAATTTCAAAATCTTTCTTTAATAGAACGAAATAATAATATTATGGAGATACATAAAAAAGGAGTATCCATAAGGCAGATTAACCGCCTTACAGGTATTCCTCGAGGTGTTATTGAAAGAATCATTAATAAAAATAAGTCAAAGGGACACTCTTGATGACAAAGTACCTATTCTTGTGGCAGAAGCAACGTCCCCAAAAAAGCTTTCACATTTTTTGTAATATCATTTTTAAATACTGCAGAGCCTGCGACAATAACATTTGCACCTGCATCCAGGTTCATCTGGAGATTATCTAAATTGACACCACCGTCAATTTCCAAATCTACCGGTAAGTGTTTTTCCTCTATCAAACGGCGTACCTCTTTGATTTTATCTGTACATTCCGGAATATATTTTTGTCCGCCAAATCCCGGATGAACTGTCATGACTAATACCATGTCCACCATTTCCATGTAGGGAAGAAGTGTTTCTACCGGCGTTTCCGGATTAATGGCAAGACCAGCCTTTACTCCATGACTCTTTATCAGTCGCAATGTCTCTGCTACCTTGTCACACGCCTCCACGTGAATCGTCACACTATCGGCTCCACACTTGATAAATTCCTCCACATAACGCTCTGGTTTTGTAACCATCATGTGTACATCCAAAAATAAATCTGTTTTTGGTCTGACTGATGAAACAATTGGCATACCAAAGGAAATGGATGGTACAAAAACGCCATCCATGACATCAATATGGAGATACTGTGCACCTGCCTTTCCTATTTCTTCAATCTGCTCTCCTAACCTGCAAAAATCAGCAGATAAAATAGATGGTGCTAAATAATTCATAATCAGTATTTCCTCTTTTCTTTCTCTTTTAATTCTTCATAAAATGCTACATAATTTTCATATCGCACCTTATGAATCTTACCCTCTTGTAAAGCTTCCTTCACCCCACATACCGGTTCATTGATATGTGCACAGGTTAAGAACTTACATTTATCATCATAAGCTGAAAATTCAGGATAATACGTTTTTAACGCTTCTTTTTCTATATCAAATAATGACAACGAGCTAAAGCCCGGTGTATCCATAATATACGTATTTTCATTCATGGTAATCAGCTCAGAATGCCTGGTCGTATGCTTTCCTCTTTCAATTTTTTCACTGATTGCTCCTGTCTCCATACGTTTTTCTTTTTGTAAGCAATTAATAATAGAAGACTTTCCAACACCACTTGGACCGGCTACTGCGGTTGTTTTTTCCTCCAGCACTCTCTGTAATTCATCCAATCCTTCTTTTTTCATGGCACTCACAAAAAGTACCTGACAATTGCTATCCTGATAAATCTTTCTAATCTGCTCTCGCTCTTCCTTAGTCGCAATATCTCTTTTATTGAAACAAATAATGCAGTTTAATCCCTGCTGCTCCATCATGATTAAAAATCTGTCTAACAAATTGTAATTAGGCTCCGGTTTTGTCATTGCAAAAATAAGCAGTGCCTGGTCAATATTGGCTACTGCCGGTCTGATTAACGAATTCTTTCGCGGCAGAATATCTACAATATTTCCCTTTTTATTAGCTGCATCTGTTATTTCTATCTCTACATTATCACCAACTAAAGGTTTGATATTATCTTTTCTAAAAATGCCTTTTGCCTTACATTCATAAATGCCCTTGCCGGCTATATGCACATAGTAGAAGCCGGCTATTCCTTTTATAATCTTTCCCTGCATCCTTATTCCTTTGTGAATGTCACATTTTGTGTTTCCTGTGCAATTTCCTGCACTACCTGTGTTGTCGGATTACCATCTGAATCTGTTACTAATTTCTCCACATTTTTCAAATAAGATATGGTCACTACGCCATAAGCACTACTGCTTTGAAAATTAGAAAGATTGATTGCTACCGGGAAAGAAGTTACATTTTGAGAATACCAAAGCTGCTGAGAACCATCTGCGGTCGTCAAAATGATTTCTGCATTTCCACTTGTATAATCAGCTGGCGCCTGAATCATTAAGTTACAGCTATAGCTTGCTGTTTCGGCACCAATGCTCACCTTCAAATCCACGATTGCACCCTGATTAATCATAGTACCTGCTGCATAGCTCTGATAGCAAATCTGTCCTTCCGGATATTCTGCACTATAGGTCTCATCAATATCTCCCACTACAAGCCCTTCTGCCTCTAATAGGGATACTGCTGTTTCAGTATCTTTGCCTGTAACTTCAGGAACTCTGACCTCAACTGATTCACTACCCATACTAATGACAATCGTGATAGTAGTGCCAAGTGCTGCTACAGAATTCGCATCAATCGACTGTGAAATAATAGTTCCCTTGCTGTATTCCGTTGAATATGCAGAAGCTTTTTCCACCACAAAGGACTCTGCTGTCAACGTAGCAGTACCCTCTGCCTCTGACATACCTACAACAGAAGGAACAGGTATCCCATCTTTTCCTGCACTTACAGTAAGTAAAACAGTGGTGTTTTTCACAATTTCATAACCCTTTTTTACTTCTTCTCCAGTCTCCTCAATAGCTGCAGCCATAACGATATCCTTATCATATTTTGAAGACTCCACATAGGTCGTTTTCACACCAAGTCCTACCTCTTTCATGGAAGCTTTTACCTCTTCTAAGGGCAAACCCTCAAATTCCGGCATCGTTGCTCTCTCTACTGACTCTGAGCTGGAGCTTCCTATCTTTGTGGAAATAGAAGAAAAAATGCCCACTGCCTGACCAGCAAAATAAATAATGATACAGCCAATAATAATCGCTGCAATCACTGTTAAAATTGTTGTGATACGTTCTGCCTTTGGATTATAATTATAATCTTCATCATACCCTTCGTACTCTTCTGTGCGGGCTTTTATTTTTCCGGTATCTGCTGTCTTTGTTGCTTTTTTAGATGTAGAACCATTCTTTTTATTTCCTGTACTTTTCCCAGAGGTTGTTCCTACATTCTGGCTCTTAGATTTGGATACATTATTTTTTACAGGTTTCTTTTCCTGCTCCATTCTGCCAGTTTTTTTTGCTTCTGCTTCTTTTACAGGTTCCTCATAATAATCAGGCTGTGATTCGTAAGGCTCCTCATAATAGGTTTCTCTTTTTATTTCTTTATCTACTACTCTAGTTTTTCCAATTTCATTTGCATTACCCAGTTGCACAAAGTTTTCATCCGGGCTAATCAGTGAATGCTTTAAATCACGAATGACTTCTCCCATATTCTGATATCTGCGATCCGGATTTTTCATGGTACATTTTAAAACAATTCCTTCCACACTTACAGGGATTTCAGGTACTAAGCTTCTTGGAGAAGGCATATCATCCTGAATATGTTTTATTGCAATAGAAACAGTGGTATCTCCGTTAAACGGTACGCGTCCTGTGAGCATTTCAAACATCGTAATACCCATGGAATAGATATCACTCTTTTCATCAGAAAATCCACCTCTTGCCTGCTCCGGTGACGAATAATGTACCGACCCCATCACATTTGAAGTAATCGTATTGCTGGATGCTGCCTTGGCAATACCAAAATCTGTTACTTTGACCTTGCCTTCTCTGGAAATGATAATATTCTGCGGCTTTATATCTCTATGAATAATATGATTATTATGTGCCGCCTCTATTCCCATCGCCACCTGGATTGCAATACTGATTGCTTCCTTGGTGCTTAATCTGACTTTTTTTTCAATGTACTTCTTTAACGTAATACCCTCAACAAGCTCCATGACGATGTAATGAATACCATCTTCTTCTCCAACATCATATACATTTACAATGTTTGGATGAAGCAAACCTGCTGCAGCCTGTGCTTCCACTCTGAACTTGGAAACAAAATTTTTATTTTCTGAGTATTCCTGTTTTAATATTTTAACAGCTACATAGCGGTTTAGCTTCTGATCTTTTGCGCGATATACATCAGCCATTCCGCCTGTACCGATTTTTTCCAATATTTCGTATCTGTTATCTATCAACATTCCTAATGTTATCATGCATGACCTCCCAATGGCTCAACAAGAATTACAGCTATATTATCACGTCCACCATTGTAATTTGCTGCGTCTATCAGTGCCCTTGCTGCTAGTTCTATTTCTTCATATTTCTGAACGATTTCACAAATTTCCTCATCTCGTAACATATTAGTAAGACCGTCTGAGCATAAAAGCAGTCTATCTGCCTTGGTAACTGTAAGCTCAAAGAAATCAATCTCTACACTAGGCTTCACACCTACTGCTCTAGTAATAATATTTTTATCAGGATGATTTCTTGCTGCCTCTTTATCAATACCTCCCAAGCTTACCATTTCTTCCACCAGGGAATGATCCTTTGTAATCTGTGTGATAGTATCATTTATTACATATAAACGGCTGTCTCCTACATTTGCAATTGTGACCTTATCTTCTTTGCAGGTCGCAACAACCATAGTTGTCCCCATACCGCTTAACTTCGTATCTGAAAGTGAGGTTTTATGTACAAAAGTATTTGCTTTTTCCAAAGCACTCCTCAAAATATCCTCTGTTTTTTCTCCTTGTGTGCTCTTTTCTGCTGTTTCCACAAAGGTTTTCACAGCATGGGCGGATGCATAATCTCCTGCATTATGACCACCCATGCCATCTGCTACAATAAAAAGATTTGACAATCCACCAATCGGTAACACCGAAGTGTAAATATAATCCTCATTCAATTCACGTTTTTTCCCAATATCTGTCATCGAATATACTTTCAATGGTGGAACCTCCATTCTATGACTTTGCTGACATTCTTCGTCTCAGCTGACCACAGGCACCGTCAATATCTCTGCCCATTTCTCTTCTAATAGTAACATTAATGTGTTTTTTTTCAAGTTTATTTTGAAAATTCAAAATATCCTTACGTTCCGATTCTATGTAATCTCTCTCTTTTATCGGATTTACCGGAATTAAATTGATATGGCAGTTCAAATCACCTACAAGCTTGCACAAATTCTCAGCATCTTCCTCCGTATCATTTACACCACCTACCAGACTATACTCAAAGGTGATACGTCTGCCTGTCTGCTCAAAATAGTAACGGCATGCATCTACTACTTCCTGGATATGATATCTTTTGGCAATCGGCATGAGCTCCTGTCTCTTTTCCTGTGTTGAGCCATGTAATGACAATGCAAGCGTAATTTGCAGTTTTTCATCTGCCAGTTGTTTCATACGGTCTACTAACCCACAGGTAGATACTGTTATGTTTCTTTGACTGATATGCAAACCATTTTCATCAGAAAGCATTCTGATAAACTGTAACAAATTATCGTAGTTATCAAGAGGCTCACCTGTTCCCATAACGACTACATTGGAAACACGTTCTCCTGTACTTCTTTCAATGGCATAAATCTGGTCAAGCATTTCTCCGGGTAATAAAGAACGTTCCAATCCATCCAAAGTAGATGCACAAAATCTGCAGCCCATACGGCAACCAACCTGAGAAGAAATGCAAACTGAATTACCATGGTGATACTGCATCCATACACTTTCCACATAATTGCCATCGGATAATTCAAACAGGAACTTTTTTGTTCCATCTATGGCAGAAGTCTGCACCATAGCTTCTTTGACAGAAGTATAGTCGTAATTTTCTTTACATTTTTCTATCAGACTCTTTGGGATATTGGTCATTTCCTCATACCCTCTTGCCAGTTTTACGTGCATCCACTCATATAATTGCTTCGCACGAAATGGTTTTTCTCCCATTTTTTCCATTTCCTCTTTCAATTGAGATAATGTCAATGATTTCAAATCTGTCATGTCAGACTAACCTTTCTCTTTTTTACAAAAAACACTGATAAAGAAGCCATCCGTTTCATGTACACCGGGCAGCAACTGCAAATATCCTTTTTGTGTTGTATCATTGTGCAGTGCTTCCGGAAGCCTTTCATTTAATGACACAGGTGTCATATGGTATTTTTCCTGTAATAACGCTACATGTGCCTCATTTTCTTCCTGATTGATTGTGCATGTACTGAATAACAGTTTTCCTCCGGGTTTCACATATGCTACCGCTTTTTCCAATATCTGCGTTTGTAAGGCTTCAATGCTTTTTACTGCCTCTTCATTCATTTTATATTTGATATCTCTCTTTTTACCGATGATGCCAAGTCCGGAACATGGAATATCTGCAATAACAATATCTGCCTTCTCTTTCCAGGCTTCATCAAAGTCCAATGCATCCCAAACCACAGCTTTTGCATTTTCAATTCTGCATCTGTCAAAATTTTCCTGCATCAAAGCTACTTTATTAGTAGAAATATCCCTTGCTTCTACCAAGCCTTCCTTTTGCAGGAAATCTGCTGCAAGCATACTTTTACCGCCCGGAGCAGCACAAATATCTAATACTTGCATGCCGGGTTTCACCCCCAGCACTTCCACTGCCAGCATTGAACTGACATCCTGGATGACAAAGTTGCCTTCCTGAAACCCTGGTAATTTTGTCAAATCATCAGTTTTTTCTATGTGATATGCATAAGGCAGATAAGGATGCTGCTTTAAGGCACCACCCTGTTTCTCTACTATTTTTCTAACCTGTTCTATATATCCTGCATCGCAGTTACGAAAACGTACGGTAACAGGGTGTTCTGCTAACAATCCGGCAAGTACCTGTTCTGTCCTTTCTATTCCCAGCTGTTTAAGCCAAAGCTCTACAATCCATTCCGGCATAGAGTATTTCACAGAAAGATAAGAGACCGCATTTTTTTCTTTATCCGGATAAGACAAAGCATCCTTATTTCTTACTATATTTCTCAATACACCATTTACAAATCCCTTTAGTGTAGCAAACCCTTTTTTCTGTGCAAGCTTTACTGCTTCATTGCAGGCTGCCGCATCCGGAACTGCATCCATATACATAATTTGATATACACTCATACGCATGATGGTACGAATGACAGGCTTCATTTTAGAAACCTTTACTTTAGAATACAGATTCAGAAAATAGTCAATCTCTATCATTCTTTCCAATGTACCTTCAAACAGTCGTTTCATAAAGGATTTTTCCTGATTAGAAAGATAGTTATATTTATTTAACACCTCTCTTATCACGATATGACTATATGCTTGATTTTGTGTAACTTCAAGCAACATATCCATAACAAGAGCTCTTGTATTTATCTGATTTTCTACTGTTTTAGTCATCTCTTCTGTTTCCTAAATAAAGAACAAATCTAAGCAACTGTACAATAGCTGCCGCTGCTGCTGCCACATAAGTATATGCTGCCGCACGCAATACCTTTGCACTCTTTTTTCTTTCCTCGCTGGTTACAATCCCATACTCTTCGATGCATACAAGTGCTCTTCTTGAAGCATCAAATTCAACCGGTAAGGTAATCACTTGAAAAAGTACTGCTAAAGAAAATACCCAGATTCCAATCTGTACTAAAATCGTATTCCCACCTAAAAGTAAGCCTAAAATAATAAGTGGTATTCCTGCCTTAGAACCAAGATTGGCTGCAGGCACCAAAGCACTTCTAATAACCATCGGTTTGTATTCCTGTTCATGCTGGATAACATGTCCACACTCATGAGCTGCTACACCGATTGCAGCAACAGAAGTAGAATTATAAACGCTATCTGACAAACGTACTACTTTATTTCTAGGGTCAAAATGGTCTGTCAATTCCCCTCTGATGCGTTCAATCTGCACATCATAAATACCATTATTTCTCAAAATCATTTCTGCCGCCTGTGCATCTT
>CAMBAN010000108.1 GCA_945864145.1 uncultured Lachnospiraceae bacterium
GCAAGCTGATTTTTTATATAACCCTGCGCACTTCTAAGTCCTGCCAGTGTATCCGTTTGTGATTCATCATTTCCAAGTACACAAATCCAGGCTTTACAGGTTTTTAAATCCGGTGCTACTTCAACAGAAACAACAGAAGTCATAGGATTGATTCTTGGGTCCTTTATTTCACTTCTGATGATTTCTGCAAGCACACGCTGCACTTCACCGTTTACTCGTGTATTCTTTACACTGTTCTTTCTCACGTCCAAACTCCTTTAATCTATCTGGGAACCTCTACCATGATATATGCTTCTACAATATCAAGCTCCTGCATCTTATCAAAGCCTTCAAATACAAGACCACATTCAAATCCTGCTTTTACTTCCTTTACATCATCCTTAAATCTCTTCAATGATGCAAGCTCGCCTTCGTAAATCATTTCGCCTTCTCTTGTAATTCTTACCTTGCAGCCTCTCTGGAACATACCATCTAAAACATAAGAACCTGCAATGTTACCAACAGCAGATGCCTTAAAGATCTGACGTACTTCTGCATGACCAATTACTTTTTCTTCAAATACAGGGTCTAACATACCCTTCATAGCAGCTTCGATATCCTCGATTGCCTGATAAATAACTCTGTATAATCTAACGTCTACGCCTTCACGCTCAGCAGTTGTCTTTGCCTGTGCATCAGGACGTACGTTAAAGCCAATGATAATTGCATTGGATGCTGATGCCAAAATGACATCTGATTCATTGATAGCACCTACGCCACCATGAATACATTTAACAACAACTTCTTCATTAGAAAGCTTGAGCAAGCTCTGTTTTACAGCTTCCACACTACCTTGTACATCAGCCTTGATGATTAAGTTAAGCTCTTTTAAGTTTCCAGCCTGAATCTGTGAGAACAAGTCATCCAAGGACATCTTTGACTTTGTTTCCTCTAATAATTTTTCTTTATTCTGTGCTACGAAGGTCTCTGCATAGTATTTTGCTTCCTTATCATTCTCATGAGCAAGGAAAATTTCACCTGCATTTGGTACATCACCAAGTCCAAGGATTTCTACCGGTGTAGAAGGACCAGCTTCCTTTACACGTCTACCCTTGTCGTCTACCATCGCTCTTACCTTACCGCTGGCAGCACCTGCTGAAACGAAATCTCCTACTCTTAAGGTACCCTTCTGTACCAGGATAGTTGCTACAGGACCACGTCCCTTATCAAGCTGAGCCTCGATAACAAGACCTCTTGCGCGTCTGTTTGGATTAGACTTTAATTCAAGCACTTCTGCTGTCAATAAAATCATTTCCAATAAGTTTTCAATACCTTCACCAGACTTAGCAGATACAGGAACAAATACAGTATCTCCACCCCAGTCTTCTGCGATTAAACCATATTCTGTCAATTCCTGTTTTACACGTTCTACATTTGCACCCGGCTTATCAATCTTGTTTACTGCAACAATGATTTCAATACCTGCTGCCTTAGCATGATTAATTGCTTCTACAGTCTGTGGCATAACACCGTCATCTGCAGCTACTACTAAAATAGCAATATCTGTAGAGTTTGCACCACGCATACGCATTGCTGTAAATGCTTCATGTCCCGGTGTATCTAAGAAAGTAATCTTCTGGTCATTGATATTTACTGTATATGCACCGATATGCTGTGTAATACCACCGGCTTCCTTATCTGTTACATTTGTTTTTCTGATAGCATCCAACAGAGAAGTCTTACCATGGTCAACGTGACCCATAACACAGATAACAGGTGGTCTGGTAACTAAATCTTCTGCCTTTTCTTCATCTTCCTTTAACAGTTCCTCAATAACATCTACTTTTACTTCTTTCTCGCAGATAATATCATAATCAATAGCAATATTTTCTGCTGTTTCGTAAGTAATTTCCTGATTTACTGTCACAATCTGTCCTTCTAAGAACAGCTTTTTAACGATAGCAGATGGCTGAATTTTCATCTTATCTGCCAAATCTTTAATGGTAAGTGTCTCCGGAAGAGTGATAACCTTAATCTGCTCCTCTACCTGCTCAACAGGCTTCTTTTCCGGTTTGATAAATTTGCCTGCTTTGTTCTTACCCTTGATGTTCATGATATCGCCGTCTTCTTCATAGAAGGAATCCTTACGATTTTTCTTGTCCTTCTCCTGACTGATACGACGTTTTTCTTCGTCTCTATGCTTTTCAGCATCCTTGATTGGACTTTCCGGCATAAATCCTTTAGAACCTGATTTATTCTGTCTTCCGGAACCACCCTGACGATTGTTTCCGCGCTCATTTCTGTCTAAATCTTTATCCTTATCAAAACCTCCACGATTTCCGCCGTAACCCTGACCTGGTCTTGCGCCCTGACCTCTGTTCTGGTCATTATTGAATGGTCTGTTTCCACCATCTCTTCTGTCATTATTAAATGGTCTGTTTCCGCCATCTCTTCTGTCATTATTGAATGGTCTGTTTCCACCATCTCTTCTGTCATTGTTAAATGGTCTGCTTCCACCATCTCTTCTGTCATTATTGAACGGTCTGTTTCCGCCATCTCTTCTGCCATCATTTCTTCTGTCATTATTGAATGATCTGTTTCCACCGTCATTTCTTCTATCATTATTGTAGCCATTTTGTCTTCTGTTGTTGTCATCTGCTTCAGCCTTCTTTGGTGCTTCTGCTTCCTTTTTATCTAAGTCGATATGCCCAACAATCTTTGGTCCTGCACCTACAATATCATTAATCTTTAACTTTGGTGCTTCCTGCTGCGGCTTCTCTTCTACCACAACCGGCTGTTCCACAGGTTTCTTTTCTTCTACAACCGGCTGTTTTACTTCTACCGGCTTCTTTTCCTCTACTACAGGCTGCTCCGGCTTTGCAGCAGGTGCTGCCGGTTTTACAGGTTTTCTTGGTATCTGTGCTCCCGGCATTTTTGAATTGTTAGGATTGCTAACAAAAATAATACTCTTTTTCTTCTTTACAGGCGCTTCTTCTGTCTTTGCAGCTGCCTGTTCCTTCTTTTCTACCTTTGGTGCCTCAGCAGACTTTGCAGGCGCCTTTAAGGAGTTCTTTATGTCTTCTACCTGTCCGTCTTCCAAAACACTCATGTGACTCTTTACCTCTATACCTTTATTTTTTAATGTTGCTAAGAGATCCTTGCTTTCCATGCCTATCTCTTTCGCTAATTCATAAACTTTCATTTTCGCCATTATTTACCCTCCGTACTATTAGCAGACTGTTCAAGATGCTTAATCAACGATTTTGCGAAGCCTTCATCTGTAATTGCAAGAGAAGATCTCATTTCTTTTCCAATCGCATGCCCTAACTGCTCCTTTGTACCAAAAAAATAAATAGGGACTTTATAAAACTCACACATATTGGAAAACCTTTTCTTCGTGTTATCAGATGCATCCATAGGAACAAGGACCATAACGGCTCTGCCTTCTTTTACGCCCTTGTCAGTTGCAAATTCTCCACTTAATACCTTACCTGCCTTCTGTGCAAGACCAAGTAAGGATAATATTTTATTCTGATTCAAATGCTTCTATCTCCTTTGTCAAGCTGTCGTACACTTCATCTGAAATAGCCATTTTAAAAGATTTATCCAAGCCCTTAGACTTTTTTGCTTTTTTCAGGCACTCTGCATTTTTACATACATATGCACCTCTGCCATTCTTTTTACCTGTAGTATCCAGAATAATGGCATCCTCAGTCTTAAGTACTCGTATCATATCCTTTTTGCTTTTCATCTCTCCGCAGCCGACACATTGTCTCAACGGAATTTTCTTACTCATTTTATGCCTCAATTCTCAGGTTCTTATTCCTGCACGTCCTCGTCAGCCTGTTCATATGTATCTGCAGACTGCTCGTCAACTTCGTACTCATCCTCTTCGTAGTAAACGTCGCCGTCTTCATCATACATATAATCCTCGTAACGGAAGCCTTCTGCATCCTTAGCCTGTGTCTCAGACTTAATATCAATCTTGTAGCCTGTTAATCTTGCTGCAAGTCTTGCATTCTGACCTTCCTTACCAATTGCTAAAGATAACTGATAATCCGGTACAACAACCTTTGCGGTCTTTTCATCAGGGTCTGCAAATACTGCTACAATTTTTGCTGGTGATAAAGCATTTTGAATAAAGTTTCCAGGATTCTCATCCCAGTTTACAATATCTATTTTCTCACCGCGAAGCTCTTCTACAATTGCGTTTACTCTGGCACCATTCATACCTACACATGCACCTACTGCATCTACGTTTGGATTATTTGTGCGAACTGCAATCTTTGTTCTGCTTCCTGCTTCACGGGCAATGCTCATGATTTCAACAGTACCATCCTTGATTTCTGTTACTTCCGCTTCAAATAATCTCTTTACAAGCTCAGGATGTGTTCTGCTGACTAAAATTCTTGGTCCTTTTGGTGTATTCTTTACTTCGAGAATGTATACTTTAATTCTTTCTGTTGGTTTGAATACTTCACCCTTAACCTGCTCAGCCTCATTTAATAAAGCATCTGCTTTACCAAGATTTACACTGATATTTCTTCCTGTGTAACGCTGTACGATACCTGTTACAACATCCTTTTCCTTTTCATAGAACTGGTTGTAAACAACACTTCTCTCTTCCTCGCGGATTTTCTGCAAAATAACGTTCTTTGCATTCTGTGTTGCAATACGTCCAAACTCTTTGGATTTGATTTCTACATTAATAGTCTCACCGATTGTTGCATTCTTATTGATTTTTACTGCATCATCCATGCAAATCTGTAAAACGTCATCCTCAACCTCTTCAGGAGTTGCAACAATTTCCTTTGTTGCATATACGAGAAAATCACATGTATTACGGTCAATCTGAACTGTAATGTTATCAGCCTTGCCAAAATGATTCTTGCAAGCTGTCAGTAAAGAATTTTCAATGGCATCAAACAATGTTTCTTTACTGATTTCTTTCTCCTTTTCCAAAATATCAAGTGCTTCCAATAATTCTTTGTTCATCTTTCCTTTTACCCTCCTAAAGTTTAAAAATCAAAAGCAAGTCTGACTATCGCAATATCAGTTTTTGCGAATACGATTTCTTTTTCCTCTGCTTCTATTGTAATAGTATCTTTATCATATGCTTTCAAGATACCCTGAAACTCTTTTTGCTTCTCTATCGGCTTGTAGGTTCTTACCTCTACCTCCTGACCAAGGCTCTTTTCAAAATGTCTGTCCTTTTTCAATGCCCTGCCAAGTCCCGGGCTGCTTACCTCCAAAATATATGCATCCGGTATCAAATCCACTTCATCCAGCTTTTCGGAAAAAGCTCTGCTTACTGTTTCGCAATCAACAATATTTACTCCCTCAGGCTTATCGATATAAGCTCTCAGATACCAGTCGCTACCTTCCTTTACATATTCAACGTCATAAATCTCACAGCCGTTTGCTTCTACAATAGGTTGTAAAAGCTCCTCTGCACGTGCTTCATAACTGTCTCTTTTTGCCATTGGCTCACCTTTCCTTTTTTCCCAAAAACAAAGAGTGAACTCGCAAGCTCACTCTTTATCATCAAGCATTATTTAATCTAATAATATGTTAGCACCCATTACAAGAAAAAGCAAGGGGATTACACAATTTTTTCTTGTTTTTAACAAGATGCATCATGCAATGGAAGCTGAAAAACTTCCTTCTCATGCTCATCAAGCTTTGGTGTCGATCTATCCTGCAAAGTCTTATAAGGCTTTAATGTAACAATACTTTCATATGCAGGTCTGATAATTTTGTCCACATTTATCAGTTCCTCCATACGATGTGCACTCCATCCGACAATTCTTGCGATTGCAAAAATCGGTGTATATAATTCCATCGGAATATCCAGCATACTGTATACAAAGCCACTGTAAAAGTCTACATTTGCACTAACACCCTTATAAATCTTACACTTTTCAGCAATCACTTCCGGTGCCAGTCGTTCTATCATGGAATAGAGTTCAAAATCCTTATGGCGATTTTTCTCTGTTGCCAGATTTTCTACAAATCGCTTAAATACGCATGCTCTAGGGTCAGAAATAGAGTATACTGCATGACCCATACCATAAATCAAGCCACTTCTGTCAAAAGCTTCCTTATTAAGTAAACGATACAAATAAGCTCTTACCTGTTCTTCATCTGTGACATCATCCACATTTCTGCGCAAATCCTCCATCATCTGGACTACTTTAATATTTGCGCCGCCATGCTTTGGTCCCTTTAAAGAAGAAAGCGCAGCTGCAATAACAGAATAGGTATCTGAGCCTGAACTTGTTACCACTCTTGTTGTAAAGGTAGAATTATTTCCACCACCATGCTCCATATGAAGCACAAGTGCTGCATCCAATACCTTTGCTTCCAATGGTGTATATGCCTTGTCCGGGCGAAGCATTCTCAATAAATTTTCCGCAGTGGACAAGGTCGGGTCAGGTCTGTGAATATATAAGCTTTCATCACATTCATAATGATTGTATGCATGATAACCATATACTGCCAGCATCGGGAATACACTAATCAACATTAAACTCTGTCTTAATACATTATCTAAGGATAAATCAGATACTCTGTCATCATATGACGCAAGTGTCAGAACACTCTTTGTCATGGAATTCATAATATCATGGCTCGGTGCCTTCATAATAACATCTCTGACAAAGTTTGTCGGAAGTGTCATACTGTACGCAAGCGTCTTTTTAAACTCCATCAACTGCTCTACTGTAGGAAGCTCACCAAACAGGAGTAAATAGGCACACTCATCAAAACCATATCTTCCGTCATTCTGAAAGCCTCTTACTAAATCAAAAATATTATAGCCTCTATAATATAACTGTCCTTCGCAAGGTACTCTTTTACCATCAATCTCTTCTGAAGATTTAATCAATGAAATATTGGTAAGTCCCGATAAAACACCTTTACCATTTTTATCTCGAAGTCCTCTTTTTACACCATACTCATCGAAAAGTTCCGGATTAATTGCATTATAATCTACACAGATTTTTGCATACTTATTCGTAAAATTATTAATTGTTTCTTCACTTTTTCTGCTCATTCAACACCCTTACCTTTCACTCAAAATGCCAATATATGCTACTTTGAAACCCCTAATGCAATATAGTGGTTAATATCTCCATTATAAATGAAAATGTATAACATAACAATTAATTATTTGTAAACTTTTTATATCTATGCAAATAAAAAAAGCTTGCTTTCGCAAACTTCTTCTCGGGTTGGGCTATTCAATTCAAATAGTCAACAGCTGATAGGGGAATCGAACCCCTGTTTTCGCCGTGAGAGGGCGACGTCTTAACCGCTTGACCAATCAGCCATATCAAGTCGACTACCGGAGCAATCGACTTGTTTACTATATCATACTCTTTACATAAATGCAAGCATAAATTTTCTTTTTTATTCGTAGACCAATGCAAAAGTTGAAGTCGGTGTCTTCGTTGCAAAGGTAACAGTATGGTCATCTATGTCCAAATCATCTAAAATCTCAGTGCTTCCTGTTGCTGCATTGATTACCTTAAATACTCTGCCTGACTGCACATATTCATCCGGAATAGTCAGCGTATAGCAAAGCGGTTCGATTGTCTTAGACATCGTTGTATTACCATTTAGCAGAATCTCCATTGTGAAATTTGTTGCAAATGTGTAATTACCAATCAGATTAGCGAACAACTCATAATAGGTAGTATCTGCCGGTACGATTGTTGTTTCTACCTCTAAATAGCCATCTTTTACTGTGCTGGCAAGTTTACAAACCTCTTTTTCCACATTACCATTGCCATTTTCTTCTACATCTTCCCAAGGCTCTGTGCTGTCATAAACGCAATACACATTTGCAATGGTTGGATTGGTACTATTTTGGAAATCCTCCACCATATAAGTATGATCAAATAAGAAGCATGCCCTGTCTGAATCATTGTGTGAAAAAGCAAATGCTCTTAAACTGTCCAAACTTGTATATGGAATAGTTCCATAATAGGTAGTTGCAGCCTGATATCCTTTGATTCGATAAATCGGTTCATAAGAAATCCCTGTAAAGCTGTTTTTGGCTGCAATAAATGTCGTACTTGACATGGTAATATTTTTTAACTGAGTCAATGATGCAAATGCATAAGTACCAATATAGGTAATGCCGCTATCAATGATTAATGTTGTGCACTCCGATTTGTGCCAGGGTCTCTGAGATAGTGTTTTAATTTCATAATCAGGAATTGCTCCATTACCGCTGACTGTCATAGTAGTACCACTCATTTCTACTGTAATGTCAGTACCATCCAGCATATAATAACCATCTGAAATCTTTGTCCAGTTAGTTGTTGCTGCATGAGATGTTGTTGTCGGAAGCATTCCAAGCATTAGCGTAAATGCTAATAATAAAGCCACTATTTTTCGCATATTTCCAAGCTCCTTTCAATTCACAGTTATTGTATCGTCAGGAAAAATTTGTGTCAATTCTTCCAACGAAATAATCTGTGAATTTACTGTGAACTGTGAAAATTTTATGAAACTTTTGTGTCCTTTTCTTGTTTTTTACTCCAACCAATGTGCTATCTTACTTACCGTTTCCATTATAAAATGCTCGATAAAATCAGCTGACAGAAATTGATACTTTGAAATATCTACTGTATCTACGCAATACTGCGTATGAAGCATATGCTCCTTCTGTTTTTGGATTTCTTCCACACACAGCATTCCCTGCACGCTGTAACCTTCTCCTTTTTCAAACAGTTGCACGATTTGGGATGTATTTGGGCTATTTTGGAATAGCCATTGATCAATCCCTCTCGCCTCCGGATAATAAGCTTCCCTAAAGGTTTCCAAAGTCATTGGTGGTATATGCTGATTTTGCAACTTTCTCCAAATATTACGGTCATTGCAATAATCAGTCAGACAATGCACACAGATTCCGGCTATAAAAGCTTTTTCCTTTGATTCGTTACAAGGATAACCCTTTGTAAGCCAAAAGCTACGTATATTGGTAAGCCACTGTTCATAATCCTGTGTATCGCCCCAAGGACCACACGCTTCGAACAGGTGAGACTTTACTTTCCTTTCAATTTGAAAGTTTTCACTCATATGCACAGAATCCGGCGCTACCGCACCTACGATAAACTCCGCCGGATGTGCAATCCATGTCCATCGCTCCAATAATCGATAAGCGACTTCCATGTGAATCATTTGATATGCCATTATTCTTTTTTCTCTTCAACAATCTGAATATGAACATCTCTAAGCTGTTTTGGGTCTACCTCTGCAGGTGCTCCCATCATCACGTCTTGTGCTGTCTTATTCATTGGG
>CAMBAN010000109.1 GCA_945864145.1 uncultured Lachnospiraceae bacterium
GTTTCTCTTAGAATTTTCAGGGTTGTATTACTGTTTATTTGTCAATGTTCTGTGTCGCTTTTTGTCAGCGACAAGATGTATCTTATCATTCTACATCGCAGATGTCAACACAAAAATACCCATTTTTTTAAGTTTAACTATTTGTATAAAAAAGCTAAATTTGCGGTATCTATCAGCAAATTTAGCTTTTTGTTTCATTATTTCAAAAGTGTGTTTTACATTTTCTAGTTATACCTTATAATTTTGTAACAACTGGGTCAAAGTTTCTACTTGTGCCTGTTGTTCCTGACTAATTGCAGCAGTTTCTTCTGATGTTGCTGAGTTATTGTCGACAATGCCAGCCACCTCCGATACGTTCTCATCAAGCCTTGCAATATTCTCTACCTCTTTCTGCAGTCTGCTTACAATATTCTCTAATCTTTCAGATGTCTCATTTGACCCTAAAATGACCTCTTCCATATTATTATTAGAATCATTTGCCAAAGTGGAAACCCTTTTGATTGCATCCATTGTCTTATAGATTAATTCACTTGTTTCCTGTGTGGCTCTTGCAGAATTTTCTGCAAGTCTTTTTACTTGCTCTGCAACCACACTAAATCCCTTACCTTGTTCTCCTGCTCTTGCTGCTTCAATAGCAGCATTCAAAGAAAGCATATCCGTTTCAGAAGTAATTTCTTCAATTTTTTCTACTGTATGTATCATTTCATCTGCGCAGGCAGTTACATCCTTTATCGTTTCCTGTAGACTAACCAGTTTTGTCTGATTTTCCTGTAACATTTCTTCAGAAGATTTCGAGATTTTAACAGCTTCTTCTGCCTGCTTTTCATTACTGCTGATAGCTTCCCTCAATTCTCCTATCAATATCATAATATCTGACACCTGCCCCGCCTGAGAGGTACACGCATTTGCCAGACCATCTGCTGCACTTGTAAGATTTTCTGCACCACTATTCACTTCGCTGCAGACAATTTGAATTGTTTGCAGACTATCCCTCATTTTTTCACTAATTCTTTGTATAGAATCCTTGATTTGAATAAAATCTCCTACATATTCCTGTTCTAATTGTATTCGATAATCACCATCTCCGGCCTTTTCCAAAACCTCAGCAATTTCTCTAATCATGAGCGTAAGGTTCTTTTTCATATGTTCTATACTACAAATCATTTGGCCGACCTCACTATCGGCTACAAAACTTTCCTGTGAAAACTGCAAATTACCTGCTGCTAACTGATTCATTTGCTCTGAAACCCCAATAACAGGCTCCAAAATCTCTTTTTCCGAAAAATGAATTGTTTTTGCTCCCTCGTACACTATCAATACGAAGCTTGCAAAAAAGAGGACATCAAAAAGAAACTGCAATCCTCTAGATACCGATTTATTCCTTTCTAATCTATTCAAAATATCTACAATCACTTCTGATGTCTGTTGTGAAATCAACGCTGCCTTTTCTTCATAGGATTCACCAAAAAGATATTCCTCCGCTTGTTCTAAATCTCCATCCCGAGCAAGCTCCATTGCCTCTTCCTCTATAGGAACCAAATTATTGGAAAGGGTATTGATTTCATTCAAAATTGCCATCTCATCAGCAGCCAATGCATTTTTTTCTAACATTTCCAATGCATTTTCCCTATTTTTATCCTCATTCAATTCCTGATAATAAGCGTTATAATATACTTCTTCTTTTGTCACAACATAGGAACGTGCAGAGCTAGTCAATGTTTTAGATGCATTTCGATATTGATTCAGATATATCATATTTTCAACCTGTAATCTTGCAGCTCTTGCAAAATTGATATTTGACGCATAAACCGCAAACAGCATAATACATCCAAAAATAACTGATATCTTCAATCGATAGATAGCTTTTTGAAGTCTTGCTGTTTGTCCTTTAGGGTACTTCAGCTCTATTTCACTTTTTTTCATCCATTTTTTCCTTTCTACACACAAAGAAATTTTTAATATCAGAAAAATATATACTTTTTATCAAATAGTCAGTTTTCTAATTATATTATATGAATTTTAAATAAAAAAAGCAACTTTAGGATTCCTTAGTTTTTGATTTTATCCTAAAATTGCTTTTCATTTATATGGTTATTGCCATTTTAATCTCCATTCGCCACCTTCGGCTAGCGGAACAAATAGTAATGAAAAAGCATTTATGCTTTTTCCTGTATGAAACATAGAATTTCTTCACAAAAGAGCCTTTGCTCTGAGTGATTAGAAATTCTTTTCATACTATTCATAATATACTGTGGTATTTCTTCCTTTTTAATTTTCAGTGCATGAGAAAATTCTTGATATATCTTTCTCTCTGCTTCATGCAGAATACGTTCATCATTTGCAGGATATTTTTTCCCATCTGCAAATAATTTTACTTTTTGCTTATGCAAACAAACAATCAGAGCAATTACCTTACTCAAATCTCCACTATGAAGCAATTCTGTATATTCTGCTTTTCTAAAATTGGGATTCGTAATCCATTCTATTTCATTCTGAGTAGCTTTTTCAATCACAGTTTCTATTTCTTCTTTTGTTAAAAGTTTTCTCAACTGTACTTTTTCTGTATCTACAGGCACATAAATCGTTGACCTATTCATTTCCTCAATAGGGTTTAACACATAATACATTCTTTTTTTCTCTGTAAATTTCTCTTCTCGAATATCTGCTATTCTACATACTCCTGCAGATGGGTGCATTACCACATTACCCAGTTCAAACATAAAAATCCTTCCTTTCTAAGCAAACAATCACTTATGACTTTCGAACTTTCCTACTACATAAAAAGACTTCTCGCATTGGTCAATCCCAACCTTACGGTTCGTGCGAGAAGTCTTAAAACACAGAGTCAATCAGTTCCAAACAGAACTCGATTACTATGAATTACCAAGTATTCTATTTTTATATTAGCACCAAAAAAATTTTTTCGTAAGTAAAATTTTTCTTAGAACACGTTATTTCCCATTGGTTGCAAGTACCGAGCAGCCCGTATCAAATACTAGCGGACTACCATCTAACTGAGTAACCTTTCCCCCTGCTTCTACCACTATCAAACAACCCGCCGCATAATCCCAGGGACTAAGCTTACATTCAAAATATAATTCCGCCCTGCCTGCTGCAATACTGCAAAGGTCAAGCGCTGCGGAACCGCTTCGTCTTACATCCAGTGCTTTTTTAAAGTAATCATAAGCTAAATCAAAGGATATCTTACTTAATTCTTCATAATATGGAGAAGTGCCAAAAAGAACAATGCCATTAGATAATGGCTCGTTCGATACATGAATTTCTTTTCCATTTAAAAAGGCACCGCACCCTTTTTGTGCGTAAAATATCTCATTTAAATAAGGATTGTATATCATACCAATATAAGGATTTCCATTTTTTAGCAATCCTATGGAAATCGCGCTGGTATGATAATCCTTCATAAAATTGGTTGTGCCATCAATCGGGTCTACAATAAAAGCAAATCCTTTGTCTATAGATGCATGCGTTTCTTCTTCTTCTCCAACAAATACTGCCTCCGGTACAAGTGCTAACAGTCTTTCCATTAAAAACATCTGCACCTTTTTATCATAGACAGTCACAAAATTTGCATGTCCCTCCTTTTGTTCTATAAAAGTACCACTTCTATCTGCCTGTAGCATGATAGTGCCACATTCTCTGATTACTGCAATCATGCTATTTATCAGTTCTTTTTCCATAAGCTTTTCCCTGATATATACCTGCATTTTTTGACGAATCTTTTCAAACTGCACCATTGTCTTATCCAGGTTAGACTGGAACTGCATGATTTGATGTAAGTATCCCTGTTCTACTGCAAGTTGTAAGCTAATAGGATATACTAATTCGTATACCAGGGAAATATGCCCCACCACATGGTCTACAGGCGCCTTCTTCAGACTTCTTAATATCGTATGTCCCCTCAAAAATTCCTCCATAACAACATCAGTCACTGCACAATTTCTCAGTTCCTCTGCAGTTACATCGTATATTTCTTCCAATGGGACTATAACATTTACCTTTAAAATATCTACTTTATCTGCATCACGTAATAAATTTGCAAATTTACGTTCTCTGTCTGTAAAATCTTCCGGCAAACGATAAGCACTATGAGTACGCACTACCTTTTCCAGTAAATCATTCTCGGAAAAATCATCGATAAACTCTGAAATTTTTCCTTCTTTGAATAAAATATCTGCGCCAAATTGCGCATGGTCAATAGACTGAGCATCATGAAAGGTGCCATACTGTCTTAGCTGTTCAAATCTTCCCACATCATGCAGTAAGCCTGACAACCATGCAAGCTCTGTTTCCTCCTCCGTAAAACCGGAATTCTTCGCTATTTCCTCACAAAGCTCGCATACGCGATAGGTATGCTCAATTTTTAATTTCACTTTTTCATCGTGTGCATTGTAATGCCTGACATACTCATCAAATGCACTTCTTGCTTTTTCTCTGTTAATTTTCACACAAATCTCCATTCCACCGCCTTCGGCTGGCGGCACAAATAGCACTGAAAAAGCGTTAGCTTTTTCCAGGTATGAAACATAGAATTTCTTCACGAAAGAGCCTTTGCTCTGAGTGATTAGAAATTCTTTTCATACTATCTCCCATCCTCTGGTTCTGACCAGTCGAAAGCTCGTATTCTTTCATATTCGCTGTATGTTATTTTTAAAATCGTACCATGTTTGAAGCCATATGGGAAGGAAAAACTACTGTCAGAGCGCACAAATGCACCATTTTCCATCGTATCTGCCATAAAAGGTACATAGCCCTGACCTTTTCCTTTTACGCCAAAATAATCTAAGAACAGACACCACTTTCCATCCGTCAATCGGACTGCTGTAGGTGCTTCATATGCCCAGGGATTTTCCAGATGCATACTTGCTTCTAAACCATCTACTTTCTGAAACGGTCCTGTTGCATGGTCTGATTCTAATAAGATTACTCCACATGGATTCTTTTCACTTTTTACAAATAAGTAATACTTTCCATTCTCCTCATACATAGCAGAGTCAATGACTCCACTATCTTCTTTCCGGTATAAAAGTGCAGGCTTTGTAAATTCTTTAAAGTCCTTTGTTCTGCTGTAGTAAATTGCCTTTTGCTGATAATTGTCGCAAGCATGCGGAGAAGACCAGTGAAGAATATAATCTCCATGCTCCACATCATGCAAGATATCCGGTGCCCAACGACATCCAAATTCGTCACCGCCAAGCGGAATCAATTTTTGTTCGCTCCAATTTACCAAATCTTCTGACTCCCACATAGAAAGACAATGGCTTCCATTTCTGCCAATTTCAGCCCAAGAATGATGATATTGATTTCTCATACCATAGGAAAGACTTAAATCCGTTGCAAAAATATAAAATTTCCCATTGTTTTCACACCTGGTTATGGTAAAGTCTCTGACACCCTTGTCACCATAATAGGCCCAAAGTAACGGTTGTCCGTCATAGACCGCTTCCCAATGCAAACCATCTTTGCTTAAGCCAAAATATACCTGTTCACCATCCGGTGTTGTCTTTTCCCTAAAATGAACAAACAAATAGGCTGGTTTTTCTACTATTACTTTCGCTGTAATTTTCCTAAACTCAGGTTTCAAATATTGTTCGGAAGTCATATAAAAAACAGGCGTTCCATCAAAAGCATAATGAATTGTTCTTGCATAAAAGCTTCGCATACCTCCATCAGGCTTTGCATGATATACAATCACATCTCTGCCATATTCATCCTTTGTAAATGCATTGTGTCCCGGTCCTCTTTCTGCTGCTACATGCTCTCTTCCAAGTACAGGATACCCTATCTGCGTCCATGCTGACGGTTCTGTCAGTTTCGCATTTTCCTCCGCCACAAGCATGCCCAAACAATAATAGTCACTAACACTGTCTCCCGAAAAGCTCATATACAGCTTTCCCGCATGCTTTAATACATGTGGTCCCTCTACCACCTCAGTATGTTGTCTGTTCCAAGCATACTTTGGTCTGCATAAAAGCACCGGTTCTCCTGCCAATCTCTCAGGTGTCTTTGGGTCTACCTCAGCTATCATCAAATCTGAAGTATCAATTCCATTTTTATCAATTTTTCTTTGCGCCCAACAATAGTATGACTTCCCTGCTGCCTCAAAATAGGTCATATCTAAAGTGATTCCGTCCTCTATCAGATAATTGCCGTCTGCCTTGCAAATACGAACAGGCTCTGACCACGACTTTTCCTCTATTGGATTACCTTCACAATACATAATACGAGATTGTACATGATTCCACTTTCCATCTAAACTGGATGCAAACAAACAACATAACTTTTCTCCTATGACATGGAGCTCAGGTGCCCAGTTACAGCCTGAATGTTCTCCTTTTTCTGTTGCCTTAAAAATTAAATGCTTTTCTGCTGTTTGCAATTCTTCTATTGTCGAAGCCTTCCTTATATAGATATCCCTGCCTTCTGTCCATTCATTAGTACCAACCAGATAATACATCCCTTGATAGAATCTTACCATAGGGTCAGCTACACCTTGTAAGATTGGTGTTTTATAGTTTTTTACTACTGCTTCTCCCTCTACAAAATATACTCCTTCTTTATCATAAGGAATGGCAGATAGCTGTGCTTTATTCCATATTACTGGAATTTCCGCAGTAGAACCATCACTATAATGTGCTTTCAAATATGACAGATTCGTCAGTTTTTCTCCAATTGGCACATGTACTTCAACAGGATCTACAGATACCTGGTAAATTTCTCCAAGTTTTTTCTGCAGATAATCCGCCTCTTTCTCTGACAGAGAAAGGATACTCGCCTCTACTAATTCTCCTGCTACAACTATCTTCTCTACTGCACCCTTATTTCCATACTCTGTTTCTGCTTCTATTACGGAAAGAATTTGATAATCTACCAAATTTTCAGTCATCCACACAGTTGGAATATCCTCTTTCCTCCCTTCTGCTGTGCTGCAATCCGCTATCACTCCAATTTTTTTATCTTTTCGTCTGTATATGTAAACATGTTCCATAAGCCTTGTTGTGCCAGCTACCTTTTTACCGTCAAAGTCCGCCTCTGCAAACAATACACCAATTCCAAAATTTAATTCTTTCCATCCATTTTCTGTTTCTAAAGCCAAATGCATACTCTTCGCATCCAGCTCTTCTCCCTTTTTTATATAGGCTGCAACCTTATTTTTACTCTGCTCCATGTAATCCTCCATCTATATATTTTATTCAAAAATATATTGTTTTACTATAAAGTAAATTATATTATAAAACAAATAATTTGCAACTATTTTTATAACAAGGAAGAGCCTCCGGAAAAGAACAAAGAATGTGCAAAGCACATTCTTGCGCCGCTTTTGCGTCGCATTCTTGCGACATTCAACCTTTGCAAAAGCGTGCGCATCCTCGCGGAGCGTTTTTGCTTTATAGGAATTTCCTATAAAGCAAAAAACTTCCGAATCTTGGAATTCCCCAAAATTCGGAAGTCATAATATCTTTTGAACGTAATGATTACATTCCCATCTGTTTTGCAACTTCTGCTGCAAAGTCTTCGTTCTTCTTTTCCATACCTTCGCCTACTTCAAAACGAACCATCTTTGTAATCTTAAGGTCTTTTGAAACTGTTGCGAGATACTGTCCTACTGTCTGTTTTCCATCAGCAGCTTTTACATATGCCTGATCAAGAAGAGTAATTTCTTTGATTTCTTTAGCAACACGTCCATCAACAGCACCCATGAACATCTTTTCAGCAACGATACTGTCTTTATCAGCCATAGCAAGTCCAGCAAGAGCTGTCTTAGCTTCTTCTGAAAGGAAGTTGAATAAGAACTTCATGTTATTCTTCTGTTCTTCGTAAGTAGCGATATCTTCATCACTCCATACCTTTTCAGCAATTGCTTTACTGATTAATCTATTTAATATTGGAGCTGGAAGTGTATTTGGTGTGTTAAGAGAACTATCAATTGTGATTTCTTTTCTCTTAGCCATTTCATCAGCTGAGATTTCATCTTTTGAAATATACTGTGGATTCATAGCTGCAATCTGCATAGCAATATTTCCAAGTGCCTCTTTAGATGCATCATCAGATGCACCTTCTGCAGCAACTAAAACGCCAATTCTTCCGCCACCATGTGTATATGTTGCAACACAATCTGCAGTAACTTTTTCAAATCTTCTGATAGATAATTTTTCTCCAATTACAGCAATTTTCTCTACTAATGCATCATTCACTGTCTTAGTAGCATCTTCTTTCCAAGGTTCTGCAAGGAAAGCATCGATATCTGTAGCTGATGTAGCAAGTGCCTGATTAGCAACTACCTCAACAAAGTTCTGGAATTCAGCATTCTTAGCAACGAAATCTGTCTCTGAGTTAACTTCAACAACAGCTGCAACGTTTCCCTCAGAAACTACTTTGCAAATACCCTCAGCTGCAATTCTACTAGCTTTCTTAATGGCTTTTGCTGCACCACTCTTCTTTAAAAACTCTACTGCTTCATCCATATTTCCATTAGTCTCAGTAAGAGCTTTTTTGCAGTCCATCATACCTGCACCTGTTAATTCTCTTAACTCTTTTACCATTCCTGCTGTGATAGCCATTGTTATGTTCCTCCTAAATTAATCTCTAATTAAGCTTCTACTTCTTCTGCAGCTTCTTCAGCCACATCTGTCATAACTTCGCCCTGCTTAGCTTCGATAACTGCATCAGCCATAGCTGCAACGATTAATTTTACAGCTCTGATAGCATCATCGTTACCAGGAATTACATAATCTAATTCTTCCGGATCACAGTTTGTATCAGCAATACCAATCAAAGGAATACCAAGTGCATGAGCTTCCTGTACGCAAATTCTTTCCTTCTTAGGATCAACTACGAAGATAGCGTCAGGAATCTTTGTCATATCTTTAATACCGCCAAGGTTCTTCTCTAATTTTTCCCATTCTTTCTTAATCTTGATAACTTCTTTCTTTGGAAGTACATCAAATGTTCCATCTTCAGCCATTGTTTCGATTGCCTTTAATCTTGCAATTCTGCTTCTGATTGTCTTGAAGTTAGTGAGCATACCACCTAACCATCTCTCATTTACATAGAACATACCGCAACGCTCTGCCTCTGTCTTAACAGCGTCCTGAGCCTGCTTCTTTGTACCTACAAAAAGAATGTTTCCGCCCTGAGCAGCGATATCAGCGATTGCCTTGTAAGCCTCATCAACCTTTCCTACAGACTTCTGTAAGTCGATGATGTAGATACCGTTTCTCTCTGTGAAGATGTAAGGAGCCATCTTAGG
>CAMBAN010000110.1 GCA_945864145.1 uncultured Lachnospiraceae bacterium
GGACAGGATGGCTATCCGGATGCGGGAACTGGAGCCGGAACACATGGAGGCGGTGCGACCAGATTGTATGTAAACGGTGCATTAGCTGCAGTAGCAGGTGGTGGCGGAGGTGCATTGCCTAATCGTGATGGCGGATTTGGTGGAACATCACAAGGTAAAGTAACAGGCACACAGGGAGAAAGCTCAGATGTATCGCATTCAGCAGGCGGAGGAGCAGGTTATCAGGGTGGAAAACATGGTTATGTAATTTATCATACGCACACCGGAGATCAAAGTGTGGAGGGAGGCTGTTATACAAAAGAGGTATATCACAGTCATACACAGACTTGCTTTGGTGTTGTATGCAGTCATAGAAATTTGACATATCTGGGCACCTATTATGACGAAACGGGAGATGATTATTCTGACTGGAAATGTACGGGGTGCGGAAGGGGTTTTGTATCTAATACCTCCTATGGAGAACCATCTCCTAGTCCGACCTATGGTTGGACCTGTAAAAAGGATGGTGCCATTGAAGGTTATAGCCTTGGTTGTGGAATGACAACTGAAACTATTGTTGATTCACAAGCATCTTACGGTGGAAGTAACTATTTATCATCTATATGTGAAGAAGGCATTTCACAGTCAGGTATCAGAGAAGGGGACGGCATGGTACAAGTCTCTTTAGTGAAGCTTGATTGTGCTACCCTACGTTATGAAAATGATGGAAAAGAATTTAAAACGTATCAAATAGAAAGAGGCACGGAATTTACAGAACTGTTTACAGAAACACCTCAAAAACCAGAGGATGAAAGATATAGTTATACTTTTCTCGGATGGGATAATCTGGCAACGACACCAATAGAAACAATGACAAAAGAAGAAACCATAAAAGGAACTATGAATGGAAACAGAAATTTTAAGGCTGTTTACAGGAAAAATCCACAAACTTATGTGCTTCATTTTGAGAATGATGAAAAAGTACCTCATGGTACCCAAAGTATTTTAGCTACTTATGACAGCAAGATGGAGGATATTATTGTACCGAAAAAAGAAGGCTATATCTTTGCCGGTTATTATGCAGATATAACTGATGAAGCAAGCAAATATTTTGATGCTTATGGTAAGCCAATCAGATATGCAGATTTTACAAGAGAAAGTACACTAACAGCAAAATGGGAAGACCCATTAAGTATCACAAAAAATCCAACAGACCAGACAATTACAGCAGGTTATTCGGGCATTGTGCTGACAATGGGGGCTGCTCTTATGCCTGCAAATGGCTATCAGTTAAGCTATCAGTGGTATGTAAACACCAAAAAGGACATTGCAGGAGCAAAGGAAATAGAAACTGGTTTTACAGATAAGCTTTTGGTACCACAGGATTATCCTGTAGGAGATTATTATTTCTTTGCAAAAGCGACAGCATCAGGCTCTGTAGACCAGACAATAGAAAAATATACAGATATTGCAACTGTACATGTGACAAAAGGTATATTAGGAAGTGACAGACTGGAAATAGCAGAGTCACACTTTACTTACGATGGAACATTCCATGAGTTGAAAGTAGGCGTGAAAAATGAGCCGCATGCAGAAATCTATTATGGAAGGGAACCATTAAATAGTAGCAATTATCATACCTTAGGAAGCAAAACACCACAAAGCTTTCAAAATGCAGGTGAATATACCGTTTATGTTTATGTAGTTTCCGATAATTATGATGACTTTTCTGACAAGCTTGTCATGAAAATTGATAAGGCAATTCCGGATATTTATCTTGCATCTAAAAACACGACTTACCGTGAAAATGTGGTACAAGGTGTTGATAAAGCAGTAGTTTATGGTGTTGATAAAAAACCACTGACAGATATGTCAGTAAAGTATACCTATTATACAGACAGTTCCTTAAAGCATAAAACACAGGCAGAAGATGGTGCAGAAATTGCAGGAGGAGCCCCTTCTGAAATTGGTACTTATTATGTAAGTGCAAAGGTGGAGGAAAGCCCCAATTATCAAGCAGCAGAGACTGTGCAGAGTGCGATGTTAAACATACTTGGTACCCATGTTCCGTATACAGTCAGTGATTATATTGGAGTATATGATGGTAAGCCGCATGGAATCAGTGTTTCTGTTCAAAATGAAGACAGAGTGGCATTCTATTACGCAAAGGATAAAAAACTGACAGAGGATACTTATTTGACAAATGGAGACAAAAATCCTGTTACTTTTACGGATGCAGGCGAATATATCGTGTACTATGCGGCAGCAAATAAACTGACAAATGAGCTTTCTTCTGTGGATATAGGAAGTGCCAGGGTAATCATTAAAAAAGCAGAAAGAGAATTAGGTACAGAACTTCCGACAGTTAATCCGGATCATACCTTAAAAATACCGGAAAATACAAGCTGGGAGTACAAAAAGCAGGATGGAAAAACAAAAGAGTGGATTTTGTACCAGCCAGGAGAAAAATTACCAAACGGAAGCTATGAATTGAGAATGCCGGAGGATAAAAACTATGAAGCTTCGGCAAGTATAAAACTTCAGGTTGGACCAAAACCGGGAAATGGCAATAGCAACGGAAATGGTGGAAATAGTGGAAGTCAGGAAAATGACGGTAGTTCTTCGTCTCAAGGTGAATCGACAGGAAAAAATCCTGTAAATACAAACACAGCTACAGGAACAAAAAATCCGGAAATGACTATTTTACCGGATGTATTACCGCTTCCTGATACAAATGCAGAAAGTCTTGATAAAACAGTAGTAGAAAGTAAAACAGAAAACAAATCAGAAGCTGGAAAATGGCGTCCAAAGAAAATACCTGAAAAAACGACACAAATGTCAGAAAATGCCATGAATACAGAACAGTCCCTTCATACAATTATGCCGGAGCCTGTAGCGACAGCTGAGGAAGCGATGACAATTGCTTTTCCACAGTTAGAAAAAGAAGTATTGTCGCAATTGTCTAATGGGGAAAAAGAAAATGGAATTGCAGGAAGACAGATTTTATTGTATGCTCTGTCAGGATTCTTTGCAGGTGCTTTGACTTTTGGATTTTTCCTGTTATTTTTTTTGCTTTGGAAGAAAAAGAAGGACAAAGAGGAAGAAGAAATTTCCAAGACTGAAAAGTTGTGCTAGACTATAGAAAACGGCAAAAGGAGAAAGACTATGCGCACATCAGTAGTTTCAGATATTCATATTGATATCAATGAGGATTATCCGGTGGTTGAAGAATTGTTGAATTATCAAAGGGAGCATGAGGTGGCTCATCTTTTGATAGCGGGAGACATCAGCTCTGACCCGGAAATGACCAGAAAAACAGTACAGGAAATAAGGGAAAAAGGAAAACAGCAGGTTTATTATGTACCGGGTAATCATGATTTGTGGAAAAAAGAATATCCAAACGCATCTACTGTGGATATTTATGGCGCATTTCAAAAAGATGAAAACTGCCTTTGTGACAAGCGCGTCGTAATTGGCGAACATGTCATTCTCGGTGATGTTGCATGGTTTGACTATTCCTATGCTAACCCGACTTACACGCAAACAGAGTTTGATAGTATGAGTAAAAATGGAAGAACATGGCAGGACTACTATTTTAATGACTGGTCAAAAGAAAACAAAAAAACTTGTGATTTATTCCTGGAAAAACTGGAGAAACAGATAAAAGAAGTGAAACAGGAAATGCCGGAAAAGAAAATATTGTTGATGACTCATATGATTTCGCATGAAATGTTCTGTGTACCGGAGCATATTGCAGACTGGTCTTATTTTAATGCCTTTTTGGGTAGCAGGAAATTACAGGAATTGGCGGTGAAACATCAGGTAGATTATGCTGTTTGCGGTCATGTGCATTACCGTGCGACCAAAAAACAGGATGGTGTGACATGGATGTGCAGATGCTTAAATTATCACACGGAATGGCAGGGAAATAAGGATATCAAAAAACAACTGGCAGATGCCATAGAAATCATAGACTTATAACAAAAAGAGCTTACGGTCAATCCGTAAGCTCTTTTTGTGTGTGGATGTTATGTTTTCATAACACGTAATAAAATATTACGATTTTTTATTATAATAAATTGTGAACAGAGAGTCAATATGTGGTACAATAAAATAAATGAGAAAGGAGAATTTTATGCGTACGTTTGTTGATGATTTGAAACACAATTATTTTTTGACAACAATTCTTACTGTAATAGTGGGGCTTGTATTGGTAATCTGGCCTGATATTTCGGGCAAAATTTTATGCTATACGCTGGGTGCGGCTGTGATTTTAATGGGTGTTATACAATTGATTGGTTTTTTGCGCGGGGAACGATTAGGTATCGTAAATAAATTCTCTGTGTTCATGGGGATTATTTTAGTGATTCTTGGTATTTTTGTATGTGCAAATCCACAGACAGTGCTCTCAATCATTCCTGTTGTGGTGGGTATTGTAATATTGATGCATGGCTGTATGGACATTGCATATACATTGGATATTAAAAATACAGGTGCTGCAAGATGGTGGATAGCATTATTGGCGGCGGTAATTACCTTTGTTTTTGGTCTTTTACTGGTATTGCATCCGTATTTTGCCTTTGAAATGACCATGACGATACTGGGTATTGCACTTCTGTATGACGGTGGTTCTGACTTGGCTTTGATTATCGTTGCAGAATATAAGCAAAGACAAAGCGATAAAAGAGTCAGAGAATTTGCACAGAATGTAGAAGCCGGACCAAAGAATAAATGATAAAATAAATGAATAAGTTGTTTGCGAAGTAATAATAATATATAATCGAAATAGATGAACCTATTGGTGATTAACTGTGTAAGTAATTGATTTTGTATACAAATCAAAGGAGGAATTTCTATGATTAGAATTGGTTTACTGACAAGCGGTGGTGACTGTCAGGCATTGAATGCAGCAATGCGTGGTGTTGCAAAGGGGCTTTTAAATTCCAAAGAAGATGTAGAGCTTTATGGATTTTTGGATGGCTATAAGGGCTTGATTTATGGTAATTACAAAATGCTGCAATTCTCTGATTTTTCCGGTATTTTGACAAAGGGTGGTACTATTTTGGGAAGCTCCAGATGTCCATTTAAAACGATGAGAGACCCGGATGAAAATGGGCTGGACAAGGTAGAAGCGATGAAACACAATTATCATAAGCTTAATCTGACTTGTCTTGTTATTTTAGGAGGAAACGGAACCCACAAGACAGCCAATCTTTTAAGAGAAGAAGGATTAAATATTGTGACCTTGCCAAAGACGATTGATAATGACCTTTGGGGTACGGACATGACCTTTGGTTTTCAGAGTGCAGTAGACATCGCAACACAGTGTATTGATCAGATTCATACCACGGCAGCTTCTCATGGCCGAGTATTTATTGTAGAGGTTATGGGACACAAGGTTGGATTTTTGACATTAAATGCCGGTATGGCAGGTGGTGCTGATATCATTTTAATCCCGGAAATTCCATATGATATTGATAAGGTAATTGATGCAATTAAAAAACGTACGGAAAGAGGAAGCCGTTTTACTATTTTGGCAGTTGCTGAAGGTGCTATTTCCAAAGAAGCTGCAAAGATGAGCAAAAAAGAATATAAGAAATACATGGAAGATTATAAATATCCAAGTGTTTCTTATGAAATTGCAGACCAGATTTTGAAAAAGACCGGCATGGAAGTCAGAGTGACAGTTCCTGGTCATACACAAAGAGGCGGAAGCCCTGACCCATATGACAGAGTATTTGCAAGTCGTTTGGGAGCAGAGGCAGCAAGACTGATACTGGAAGGCAAATATGGTTACATGGTGGGTTATGTAAACCGGGAAATTGTCAGAGTACCATTGGAGGATGTGGCAGGTAAACTGAAAATGGTAGACCCGGATTCTTCTATTGTACGAGAAGCAAAAATGCTGGGAATAAGCTTTGGTGATTAGTTTTTCTTACTTTTTATAGAACAGTTAAAAATGATAACCTTTATTTTGCAGAAAAGTAATATGGACTTTATTGCAGGAATAGGTTATCATTTTTTTATGTGAATTACACACAAAACAATAGAAAGGCGTGAGTGTTTGTATGTCATATACAGCTTTATATAGAAAGTTTCGTCCTGATAATTTTCAGGATGTAAAGGGACAGGAGCATATCGTTACAACACTGAAAAATCAGATAAAAGCTGACAGAATAGGACATGCATATTTGTTTACAGGTACACGAGGAACAGGTAAAACGACTATTGCGAAGCTTTTTGCAAAAACAGTTAATTGTGAGCATCCCGTAGATGGAAGTCCTTGTGGGGAATGCAGAAGCTGTAAAACAATTGCTGCAGGCGCGAGTTTAAATGTGATTGAAATTGATGCGGCATCAAATAACGGCGTAGACAATATCCGGGAAATCATAGATGAAGTTTCTTTTTCCCCTGTAGAGGGAAAATATAAGGTCTATATTATAGATGAGGTGCATATGCTGTCTATTGGGGCTTTTAATGCTCTGTTAAAAACCTTAGAGGAGCCGCCGGCTTACGTTATTTTCATTCTGGCAACGACAGAAGTGCATAAAATACCGATTACAATTTTGTCCAGATGCCAAAGATATGATTTTAAACGTATTGGTATAGATACGATTGCTGACCGTTTAAGAGAGCTGATGGAACAGGAGCAGGTAAAGGTCGAAGAAAAGGCATTACGTTATATTGCAAAAACAGCAGATGGTTCCATGAGAGATGCCTTAAGTCTTTTGGATCAGTGCATAGCCTTTCATTTTGGAGAGGAATTGACTTACGATAAGGTACTGGATGTGCTTGGTGCTGTAGATACTGAGGTATTTGGCAGATTGCTGGCAATGATAAGAAACCATGATGTAACAGGCTGCGTATCTTTACTGGAAGAAGTAGTTATGCAGGGGCGGGAGCTGACCCAGTTTGTGACAGATATTGTATGGTATCTGAGAAATTTGTTGCTTGCAAAAACTTCTGATACAGATATTGAAAATGTTATAGATATATCCAGCGACAACCTGGTGCGTCTAAAGGAAGAAGCACAAAGTATGGATGCAGAAGAAATCATGCGATATATTCGTATTTTTTCCGAACTTTCCGGACAAATCAAGTATGCAACACAAAAGCGTATTTTGGTGGAGATGACCCTGATTAAGCTGTGTAAACCACAGATGGAAACTTCTAATGATGCAATTGTAGCCAGAATACAGGAAGTAGAAGAAAAGATAGAAAAAGGGATTGTCCAAGCCGTACCGGTTGAGGTACAATCATCACAGGGTCAAACGGCACCTATACCAAAGCCTGTACTTCCAAAAGCAATTCCTGAAGAAGTAAAGGAAATTGTGCAAAATTGGAATAGTGTGGTAGGAGATGCAAGCCAACCCTTAAAAAGCTATTTAAAAAGTGCAAAGCTAAGTCTTGGCGGAGACAACAGATTGATGTTAGTGATTGAAGACGGCGTAGCATATGATTATTTAAGCATGACGGAAAATCAGCAGGTAGTGGAAAATCTGATTTCCAATTTCCTGCAAAAAGAAGTGTCCATTTCTGTACAGCGTTTAGAGCAAGGAGCAGATTTTGCGACAAGCTATATTGATTTAACCAGGCTGACAACGATGGACGTAGAAATTGAAGAAGAATAAAGGAGAAAGAAAACATGGCAAAAAGAGGTGGATTTCCTGGCGGAATGGGTATGCCGGGCAATATGAATAATTTAATGAAGCAGGCACAGAAGATGCAGCGTCAGATGGAGGAAGGACAGAAAGAACTTGAAGCAAAGGAGTTTACTGCAAAAGCTGGCGGTGGAGCAGTTGAAGTAACTGTTTCCGGTAAAAAAGAAGTATTGAGCGTAAAACTGTCGGAAGAAGTAGTAGATCCGGACGATATCGAAACCTTACAAGACATCATCATCGCAGCAACAAATGAAGCATTAAAAATGGCTGAGGAAGCAAACAATGAGTTAATGGGTAAAATGACAGGTGGACTTGGCGGAGGCTTCCCGTTCTAATGGATTTATATAGCGGATATATCAATCAACTAATAGAAGAATTTGCAAAGCTTCCGGGTGTTGGTAATAAATCAGCGCAAAGGCTGGCGCTTCATATTATCAATATGCCTAAAGAACATGTGGAACATTTTGCAAATGTCATGACAGAAGCAAAAAATCATATACATTATTGTAAAAGCTGTTATACGCTGACAGACCAGGAACTTTGTCCTATTTGTGCAAATCAGGGCAGAGATCATACAACTATTATGGTAGTAGAAAACATCAGAGACCTGGCAGCCTATGAAAAAACAGGTAAATATGAAGGTGTATACCATGTGCTTCACGGAGCAATTTCTCCAATGCTTGGTATTGGTCCAAACGATATTAAGTTAAAGGAGTTAGTAAAGCGTTTAGAAGAGGATGTGAAGGAAGTCATTATTGCGACCAACTCCAGCTTAGAGGGCGAAACAACTGCCATGTATATTTCTAAGCTGATAAAGCCGACAGGAGTCAAGGTAACAAGGATTGCCAGTGGTGTTCCTGTAGGAGGAGATTTGGAATGTATAGATGAAATGACACTTTTACGTGCATTAGAGGGTAGAACAGAATTATAACAGGGGGGCATAGCATGTCAGTAAAGACAAGAGAATTTGGCAAAACAAAGGATGGACAAATAATTACTTTATATTCATTAAAAAATGACAATGGTGTCACTGTAGAGATTACAGATTTTGGAGCAAACATTGTAAATATTTTTGTACCGGATAAAACGGGCAAAATTGCAGATGTGGTATTAGGGTATGATGATGCAGAAGGCTATTTTGAAAATGGCTGTTTCTTTGGCTCTACCATTGGACCAAGTGCAAACCGTATTGCAGATGCAAAGTTCTCCATTGACGGTGTGACTTATCAGTTGGCAGTAAATGATGGAAAGAATAATTTACATAGTGATGAAGTGCTTGGCTACCATAAAAGAATGTGGAAGGCGGAAATTTTTGACACAAGTGTCATATTTTCTCTGGCAGATGCGGATGGTAGCATGGGATTTCCTGGAAATAAAAAGGTACAGGTTGCATTTTCGTTAAATAATGAAAATGAACTGCAGCTTGTTTATGATGTGACCAGCGACAAAAATACTTTAATTAATATGACAAATCATGTATATTTCAACTTGAAAGGACATGACCAGGGAACAATTACAGACCATGAATTAATGCTCAA
>CAMBAN010000111.1 GCA_945864145.1 uncultured Lachnospiraceae bacterium
TCCACTCCAAGTTCCTCGTAAATCTCTCTGATGGCAGACTCTTCATATCCCATTCCTGCCGGGATATGCCCTGCACTGGATCTGTCATAGCAGCCTGGATGCGAATCTTTATTTTCACTTCTTTTTTGCAGTAAAACCTGTACCACACCATCCTTTTTTCTTACAAGCCAAAGATGCGAAGTACGATGCAGAATCCCCTCTCTATGAGCTGTTTCACGTTCTACAATTTCTCCGGTTGGTTCTCCGTTTTCATCTACAATATCAAAATATTCCATTGCTTTATCCTCTTTTTATCCATATTTCCTGTGTTTCCACACTTTCCTTTTATTGTCTCATATTTACAGGGAAATTGTCCATTCTTCTTCCAAATTTTTTCTTAACATCTCTTGCTTTCAGTTGTATAATAACTTGGGAAATATTTTAAGCAAAGGATAAAAGCAACATGAAAAAGAAAGAAATCGACCTTGTAAATGGATCCTTATGGAAAAATATTTTATTTTACAGTATTCCTCTGATGTTTTCAAATGTACTTCAGGTTATTTTTAATATGGCAGACGTTGCCGTTGTTGGCAAATTTGCAGGTTCTATTGCTCTGGGCGGCGTTGGCTCTACCAGTATATTACTTACCCTTTTTATCGGTCTTCTGATGGGACTTTCAAACGGTGTCAATGCTTTAACCGCTTTATATACAGGCTCTGAAAAAGCTGAGCATGTGGAACAAACAGTCCACACCTCTTTTATTTTATGCGTTATCGCAGGTGTTTTTATCTGTGGACTTGGGATTTTGTTCTCACAACCAATTTTAACTATTTTACATACAAAAGATGTCCTCATGCATGACGCTTTACTCTATTTACGAGTTTACTTACTAGGCATGCCTGCTCTTGCCATTTTTAATTTTGGTAACGCTGTGTTAAGTGCTATCGGTGACACAAAACGTCCATTGATTTATCTGTCCTCAGCAGGTGTCATTAATGTTATCCTGAATCTGTTTTTTGTTATTGTCTGTCATATGGGGGTTTTGGGCGTTGCTTTAGCAAGTATCATTGCACAATATATTTCTGCTGCCTGTATACTGATTTATTTGGTACACAGTAAAGAAGCCTACGCACTTTCTTTTAAAAAGCTGCATATCTATCCTGACAAAGCTAAGGCTGTACTTCGCATCGGTATCCCTGCTGCTGTTCAATATGCAATTTTTGCCGTTGCAAACTTATTTGTGCAGACAAGTGTTAATTCCTTTGACCACACGGTTGTGGAAGGAAACTCTGCTGCTGCCAATGCAGACCCATTTGTCTATGACATGATGGCTGCTTTTTACACTGCCTGTGCAAGCTTTATTGCACAAAACTACGGTGCAAGAAAAAAAGACCGTATCGTGAAAAGCTACGTAATCAGCTTGACCTATTCCTTTTTCTTAGGTCTGATTCTTGGTGTAGTTTTATATATTTTTCATACCCCATTCCTATATCTTTTTACCAACGATGCAGAGGTCGTAGAAGCCGGTACCAGACGTTTACTGATTATGGCTCTTTCCTACTCCGTATCTGCTTTTATGGACTGCTCTACTGCCGCCGCCCGTGGTCTTGGAAAAACCATTTTCCCAACTATCACAGTTATTTTGGGTTCCTGCGTTTTCCGTATCGTTTGGATTTATACTGTTTTTGCGCATTTTAGAACGATTGAATCCCTATATCTGCTCTATATTTTTTCCTGGGGCATTACTGCAGTATTTGAGATTAGTTACTTTTTATGGCTATACAAAAAGCTTGAAAAAAATCCGCTGTAAATCATTATTTAGCTTTTTTGAAAAGCAATTCTGGGACTGCCATCTGACAGCGTAATCACACCACAGTAGGTAAAGGACAATTTCTTTAACAGATGCTGCATAGGAATATTGTCCTTATGGGTGTCAATTCGTACATTATGATAAGTTTCATATGCCCAATTTAAACAATAGGTTGCAACACCTGATTGATTTTCACCTACTGCGATACGATGTACGACTGCATATGGCTGACTGTTTAGCCACTCACCTTCTATTTTTGCATAGGTCGCATCCTCCTCACAGGCACAATAAAATACACCTGCAATTTTCCCATCACGGATACATACATGACATTTTTCTTCTTCGATATCTTGTATCACCCTCTCTTTTGGTGGATTCGTCTTTCCCCATTGATTTGGATTTCCATGCTCTGCCATAAAGCTTCTTGCATGTTCATAAATCTCCAAAATATCCGATAAGTCATTCCTTGTTGCTTTTCTGATTTCCATTTATATCTCCATTAATATGCTTTAAATAATTCAATCGCTTTTCTTCCGATTTTATACAAAGGACCTTCTAATTCCTTTTTGGCATTTTTTAACTCTTTACGTATCTCTATATGCTGTGGACAATGCTGTTCACACTTACCACATTCGATACAGTTTGATGCTGCGGAGGATTCCTTTCGGATAGCTGTACACATGAAATATTCTATCATTGCTTCCTTTTTTCCCTCAGAATATCTCCTGTTATAAGCAGAAAAGGTTCCGGGAATATCTACGTTTTTCGGACAAGGCATACAGTAACGACAGCCTGTACAACCAACCTTCATTTTTGCATTGATGGCTGCTACCACCTTCTGCAGCATTTCTTCTTCCTGTTCGCCAAGCTCTCCCACAGATACCGTAGACGCCGTTTCCACATTGTCCTTTACCATTTCCACAGAATTCATTCCTGAAAGTACGCAGGTTACCTCCGGCTGATTCCACAACCAGCGTAGTGCCCACTGCACCGGTGTATGCTTCACAGGATACTGCTCAAAAATATGTACTGCTTCCTCCGGTAATCGTGTTACAAGCTTTCCACCTCTTAACGGCTCCATAATAATCACAGGAAGTCCCTTTTGATTTGCATACTGAAGTCCTTTTCTTCCTGCTTGAGAATGTTCATCCATATAATTGTACTGTATCTGACAAAAATCCCAGTCGTAAGCATCTACAAGCTTACAAAACATTTCAGAGTTGCCATGATAGGAAAAGCCGATTTGTCTGATAGCACCCGTCCTTTTCTTTTCCTCAATCCATTCCAGTATTCCAAGCTTTTTTAACTTTTCCCATGTCTGCACATCTGTCAGCATATGCATCAAATAAAAATCAATATAGTCTGTCTGTAATCGTTTTAGCTGTTCGTTAAAATATTTGTCCAGACTTTCTCTTGTTTTTATAAGATAATGCGGAAGCTTTGTTGCTATATATACTTTTTCACGGATTTTATTTTTCGCTAAAATTTCTCCAAGCGCCGCTTCACTACCAGGATACACATATGCGGTATCATAATAATTGACACCACTGTCATATGCAGTCATGATTTCCTTTTCTGTTTTTTCCATATCCACATGACCTGCGCTCTGTGTAAATCTCATACATCCATAACCTAAAATCGATATGTCATTTCCCTGTTTGTCTTCTCGATAATTCATAGTCTTGTCCCTTCTTTTCACACATATTTTTTATATTATAAACAGAAAAATGAGCCTAAACAAGTTGTTTAAGCCCATTTCCCAATAAATAAACCTATGCGCAGGAAGAAATGTTTTGGTACATCCTATGTTCTATTCCCTTTTTTCTCCCATATACTGTTATAAGGAGGGACAACTATGACACACCTATATCCAATTCCAAACACAAATGCACTTTACCTTTATACCAATGAACATCAGATTTTACTCCGTGCAAGAACAAACGAGGGTATGACACGTCCTATCTTGCTTGCCAGTGACTACGCAGGGGGGCTTTGTGATACACTTTTCCAAGGTATCATTTATTTTGCTTATCTTACCAAAAATAATAAGCTTGTGGTAAAAAACACACAAGCTCATTCCAGCTTCTACGAAGTTTCTTTTTCAGATGCAACACTCCCTAAGAAAAATAAGCTACAGCTTTGTAGCTTAGAGGAACATCTTTTGTTATTTTATCTCATATCTGATAAAGAAAATAATACCGTAGCTCTTCATTTAGATTTTCCTTTTCATCCTGAAAAGAATGATATTTTTTATAGCACACCTGTCTCTATGGCTGAAGATACCAATTGGAAAGATGCCTATGAGAAACAAAAAACAGAACTGCAACAACTAAAGGACAGTTTATCTCAAAGCGCGCAAGAAGTGGCTCGCTATCAAAGCTTACTTGCAAATTCCACACAACAATACAATGACCTCATGTATGCAGCAGAAAAATACCGTGAGGAAGCCATCAAATGGAGAAGTAAATTTATCGTCAGAGGATAATTGCCCTTTATTTCTCATTATCCGGTTTTCCGGCATTCATATCTGTATACATATCCAAAAGGTTAATAACCTCATTTCCCGGCTTCCCATATACATGACAGCACTGATGGGAAACCTCCTTTTCCTTCTCTTCGTCAGGGCTCATGGTAACACTCATACGTACTACATCATTTTTGGTTTCATGGTCTAAATGTCTCATGATTTCTTCTATCATTTTCTCTTCATTCATTGTATTGCCCCCTTTTCTTATTTTTTCTCATTATAGCACAAGGTAACAAAGCTTGCGAACAATTTACCTTGTTTTTCGCAAATTTATTTGCTATAGTAATAGCTGATAAGACTTTGGGGAGGCACTGATGCACACACAAGTAAAATACAACAGATTGCTATGTATGATACTCATCATAAGTATTCTTGTATTGGGAATTTTTTGTGAAGAAAAACACACTTATTCCTCTTTTTTGCGTACACAAAGTCTGTCCTTTACTAATACAGTCTCTATGTTCCCTGCTCAGTACAATTATCCTGAGACGCCTTGCGCAACAATGGAAAGCACCTTGACACATCGCTTTTTGTTGAAACAAAATGTGTTGGCTGAGACTGGCGAATTTTTACTTGCCAGATTAAGCATTCACACGCAGAGCAATATACGTGTGTGCCAATTCTTCTTTTCCTATATACTGGTTATTAGTATTTTTCTATTAATCGCCTTAATGGGCGCATTCTTTTATTTTTTTCAAATATGCGTAAATTTATGCTGTCTGAGAATACTAACATATATTCACCACAAGGATGGAAAAAAATCCACTAGTCATCTGATTTTTTAACATGATACTGAAACATACAAATCGCTTTCACCCTCGTATAAGCGTTTTTTTGGTGTACTTATTTATATGTTATACAAATCAGGAGGATTGTTCACATGATAGAAAATATTGTATTTGGAGTGCTGGTTGTTCTTGCTGTCGGTGCAGGTATTTTCACCTATCTGTACGAGACTGGCAAGTTTCCCAAGTCATCCAAGGAAGATCAGAATACGGAACAAATGTAAAATATAGAGAAGGCACCCACGCCTTCTCTTTTTAGTTACATATTTTTTATTTCTTTCGGACATATTAACTTTAGAAATGCGAAAGGAGCAAATACTATGACTAATCAGGCAAATAACACAAAACCCTTTGGAATGAAGGACAAAATCGGATACATGTTTGGAGATTTTGGAAACGATTTTACTTTCTTACTTTCTTCCGGTTTTATGCTCAAATTCTACACAGATGTCATGGGAATTTCCGGCGGTATTGTGGGTGCTCTGATGATGGCTGCCCGCTTCATTGATGCTGTTACAGATATCAGTATGGGACAGATTGTAGACCGTACAAGACCTACTAAGGATGGGAAATTTAAACCTTGGTTGAAGCGTATGTGTGGTCCTGTTGCTATTTCTTCGTTTTTAATCTATCAAGCCGGATTTGCAAATATGTCTTACTTCTTCCGTGTCCTTTGGATGATTTTTACTTATATCTTATGGGGCTCTATTTTCTATACCTCTATTAATATTCCTTATGGTTCTATGGCATCAGCAATATCCGGTGCCCCAAAGGATAGAGCTGAACTTTCTACTTGGCGCAATATTGGCAGTACCCTTGCAAATATGGTAATTGGTATCGCAACTCCTATGTTCGCTTATGTCGTTGTTGATGGTCATACGATACTTTCCGGTTCTCGAATGACTATCATCGCTGCTGTTTTTTCCATTTTAGCTATTATCTGCTATTTCCTGTGCTTCTATCTTGTAACAGAACGTGTGGAAGTAACAGCAAACACTCAAAAGCTTCCTATCAGTACAGTTCTTAAACATATTTTTACCAATCGTGCCCTCATGAGTATTATTTTAGCTGCTATTTTATTGCTTCTTGCCATGTTAAGCATGGCCGGTCTCAATGCCTATGTCTTTCCCAATTACTATGGCAGTGCAACCGCTCAATCCGTTTCTACCTTAGTGTCAAGCCTTGCTATTTTGCTTATTTGTGCGCCTACAGCTCCAGCCCTTTCTGCAAAAATCGGTAAAAAGGAGCTCTCCGGAATTTCATGTATTCTAGGTTCTGTGGTGTATTTTATCTGCTTTTTTGTAAAACCACAGGACCCTTATGTTTTTGTCATTTTTTATACAATTGCAATGGTATCTATCGGCTATTTTAATACCATTATCTGGGCTATGATAACCGATGTCATTGATGATGCCCAAATAAAAAACGGTATCCGAGAAGACGGTACCATTTATTCTGCCTATTCCTTTGCAAGAAAAGTAGGTCAAGCACTAAGTTCAGGTATGGTAGGCGGTATTTTATCCCTCATCGGTTATACTGACGCTACTGCCTTTGACCCTGCCATTACCTCCTCCATTTTTAACTTATCCTGCATCATCCCTGCAATCGCTCTTGCCATTACTGCTGTTGTGCTCTTTTTCTTCTATCCTTTAAATAAACATACGGTAGAAGGGAATGCAGAAAAGTTGAAAATAAATTCTCGCTGAGTAACTGCTTCAATAATCTGCAAAACAGACACCATGCTGTTTTTTGTAAAAGACTGATGCACAAATTTACTTTCGGCGCAACCAACAAAGTCCTTTTCTTTTCATGTAAAGTTTTATCATAGATTTTCCTTTTTTCAAATAAGACCTCTTTGGAATTGTTATCTTAGTGGTCTTTTGAGTCCTTTCTTCTTAATATTTCAAACCAATTTACAGATAAGACTTTTCTCCATTCGTCGCCTTAGTGGTCTTTGACGCATTTTTTCTCCTTGACACATGCTCATTTGCGGATAAGACTTCTCTCCATTCAACAGCTTAGTGGTAAATATCACTTCCAAACAAAAATACAGTATATTTAAGGCTAACAGCTTCCCATATTTTCTCAAATATAATTGCTTATTCTTGGCTTTCCAGAAATGGATTACGAATTTGCTGTTGTTCACAACATTCCTCCGTGTGATTATGGAGATACTCCATATTATTCCCAAATAAAAGTTAATTTTGGATTTGTTAAGTAATTTGCTTTGGGAAATGCTCCAGTGGCGCCAGACCTGCCATAAGAATAGACATGAGCAATATATCCCTCTTCATCATAATCGATGATAAAACCTCCTCTTCTACCTCCACCATCTATATCCCAAAGTACCTGCACTAATTTTTTCTTCGAAGTTCCTCTCCATTTTGTTAATAAAAATCACAACCTTTTATAAAACCAGCCGGTCAAAATAGAAAATGCCGATATTCACTGCCATAGAATCTCATAGTTGCAGCAAATATCGGCAAATCTACCAGTCAGGGATTATATTAATATGTATAAACTACTGTACAGATTTCCGGGGTACTAATATATGGATCCAAAGTAACCGGATCTCCTAAATGACACGTTAAATACGCACTGCCTGGTGTTTCACTTACTTTTGTAATCTTCACTAACCTACCTTGTTCATCGTAGTCATAGGAATAATGAAAAACTTCCCAACTCTCATATTTATCCACAATTTCACCCTGGTCACTCTCATATACGAGAGCTGAGCGATATGTCATTTGAATCCTTCTGTTTTGTTCATCATAAACATATTCTTTTGTATATACATTATAGCACATTGTATTATATTCCTTGCCATTTATGGTCTCCTTTAAATCATATTCTCCGTCTCTTCCGCTATAATAACTTTCCTGAATCAAATTACCTCTTTCATCATATGTATAGTCTGTATAAGTATCTACTTTACTAGAATCCGTATAGTCAATATCTGAATATCGAATGATACGTTCCCAGCCATAGGCCGGATCATATTCAATCAGTGCAACGGGTCTTGTTACATATTTTTCCTCATCAAAAATTGTTTCAAGTCAAAAATCCAACCGGATTGTAGCCCGTTTCATCTTTAATTCTTCTTAGATATACGACTCCATATCCTACAAGGAAAAGAAACAATGCCAATCCTCCAAATAAAAGTACTAATTCCATAAAAGTTACCTCCGTTATCTTTCATATTTGTTATTTGTTGTATTTAGTTGTTCTATCTTATTCATTCCCTGAGTGGTGATAAACCCTCAAAAAAAAGAAAAAAATGTATTATCTATTTTCATAAAATACAAAAAGGCGTATGAAACGGTTACATTTCAAACGCCCTTACTCTGTTACAATTTTTTGTTTTTATATCGCCGTGTAATTATTTAGCTGGTTATCAACATCCCTTCCCGCATACATAACACGGATGACTGTTACAATTCCTGTATCTTTATTCGGAATATAAAATACCAGATAATTGTCAACAGGCATTACCCTTAGCCCTCTGCTGTTCCACGGTTCTTTTTCATAAGGTCTGAATTTCTCTGGAAATTCCTCAAGCCCCATGATGTGTTCTTCTAATCTTTCAAGCTGTCCTGCCGCATTATCTGGTGAAAGCAATTCAAAAGCAATATACTCATATATTCCCCTTAAATCGGCATCGGCTTGATCAGTGATAATTACCTCATAAATCATATACCGTAATCTTTGCGAATATCAGCAAATGCCTGCCTTGCAGGTTTTGTTCTGCCTGCAACCATATCCGTATATCCTTTCTCCAGTTCCGCATTCAATTCTGCTTCGGTCAGTTCTGCCACATTAACAGATTTTGCCGTAGGTATTTTCACTTCAAAAGGAAGTCCCCTGTTTAGAATAATCTGTTTATAGAACATATTGATAGCATTGGATGCTGGAATACCAAGTGTTGACAAGATACTTTCTGCCTGCTCTTTCACATCTGGCTCTATTCTTGCGTACAAATTGGCTGATTTTGTTGCCATAGTGTAACACTCCTTTCAAAAATCTTAGTGT
>CAMBAN010000112.1 GCA_945864145.1 uncultured Lachnospiraceae bacterium
GCACCACCATAGCCGCCTACACGATTATGAAATGCTCTTGCTGTATCTATAATTCTTTGATTTACCTGTGCTGTAAAATCTGCATCTACCGATAAATACTCTATGAGTCCTTCCTCTGCATAGCTTGGCAAAACAGCAAGCATATTGGAATCAAACACCTGGATTTCATCCGGACTTGCAAGATTGGTTACCATATACTGCTTATAGCCATAATTTACGCCAAGTGTCGCTGCTGCAATTTCATGGATTCTGCCTGTCTTTGTGTCTATCTTCACAAGGCTATTATCACCAAGCGTTACCCCTCTGACAATGACCTGTGCATCTATAGGCACCTTCAACATGCAGACAGCCCCTGCATTTGCCACGCCTGACTTCGTCATGCAAAGTATGATTGCACATAATAATGGAAAAATTACAATTTTACGAATTTTCTTATTCATTGGCACCCTCCTCATAGCTTACACAAATGCAATTAGGTACTGCTCTGGAACCATAGATGGAGGAAAGTCCCTCTATCTGTGTGCCATCATAATAAATGCTGACAGAGCCACCGCCATCCAAACAGCCTGCGTTTACTGCACCAAAGCTTAACATACAATCTGCCAAACTCTGTGTAGTGGCACCAATGCTGTGGGACATTCTGCCGTCTACCATCAAAATCAGGACACAGCCGTCTGCTCTTGCCCCAATAGCAGATCTTGCATCCATCAAGGTAGTGCTCTTTTCAGAAAGGTTACCATATTGTCCATCCTGCACCAAAATCGGACAACAAGTCACTGCATCTCTGACACCACGCTCTACTGCCTGTGCACCTGTCATTTTTCCACAGATAAACTGATTATTCTGGTCCAGTCCAATCAGATTAAAAACAGAACTGCTGCCTCCGTAGGTCTGTCTTCCCTGTGAAAAAACAAAGCCGATTGGTGTTCCGCCATTTCCTACCTGATTAATATCCTGGAAAAAAGCCCCATTGACTGCAAACTGACATACATATCGTTTTGCTACAGTTGTCGCATTAGAACCTGCCGCACCTGTATAGGTGTCTCTAGGCATACCGATAAAAACACGGGACGGGTCCTTTACAATGACCATCAATCCTTGCCAGGTGTCTGCTGCCACATAATGAAATTCTAAACCGTTTTCTACCAGAATTTTTTTATCATAGGGTGTCTCTACTACATACCCATTTTCATTCAGCACCAATCCGGTACTAAGCTGTGTTTGTGTGGTTTGGGGTAATTCTGTGGCATTTACGGCAACTCCGCACCAGATAACTGCTCCCAGGAAAACCAAAACACATATTACTGACACTACTTTTTTCATGCTTCCCCTCATGTATAGCCTCCTCATAAATTATTCTCTTTATGATTATAGCATAACACGCTTTTGCATGAATAGTCAGAATTTTTAACAAATAATTATTAATTTTCTGACCAGTATGCTACACTTCCTCTATCAGTCTTTTCTACCATCAGCTTTTGGTCAATTTGCTCCTTTAGCTCTGATACATGCGAAATGATTCCAACCAGTCTCCTGTCACCTGCAAGCTCTGTCAAAATATGCATCGCTTCACGCCTTGCCTCATCATCCAGGGAGCCAAATCCCTCATCTACAAACATAGTATCCAATTTGATTTTTCCTGCTGCATTTTGCATCACATCTGCCATGCCAAGAGCCATGGCAAGTGCTGCCATAAAGGATTCTCCACCGGATAACGTCTTTACATCTCTTGTTTTATCATTGACTAAACTGTATACATCCAAATCAAGTCCGACAGCCCCCTGCGTACCTAGCCTGTCTAAATCTCTGCACTGCAAAATGAATTGGTTCGATGTCATTTTTACCAGTCTTCTATTGGCTTCCTGTATCATTTTTTCAAAATATTGACGCTGCATATAAGTTTGAAAATCCATTTTAGCAGTTCCTGCAAGATTGCCATTTGCTGTTTTGTCTAAATTGCTGTAGAGCATATAGTTCTGCACCAATTCGCTTCTTTTGGCAAGCAACGCACTAATCGTTTGTAATGCCTCTTCATTTCTTCTGTTTTTACTATAACAGTCCTTATATTGTGCATCACAGATCTTTTTTTCTGTCTCCAAGGCTTTGATTTCTGCATTCAGACTCATTACATCGATTTCTTCTCTGTTTTTCGTCTGTTTTTCCAACTGCTTTCTTGCTTCTTCATTTCGCAGCTTTCTGTCATGAAACTCCTGCTGCATCTTTGTCAAAGCTTCTATCTGTCTGGGGCTACGCTTTGCAGACTGATATGACTCCTCTGATAAAAATCCCTGCTTTTCTCTTACCTGTGCAAAAATTTTCTGTGCTTTTTCATACTCTTCCTTAGCCTGTTTTGCCTGCTCTGCAAGACTCTTTTCCTCACCGGCAAGCATTTTCATTTTTTCTTTTGCAGAAAGCCACTCCTTCTCTGCCTTTGCACTCTTTGTCTGTAGTTCTTCTCTTTTCTTCTCTAAGTCTGCAATTTCCTTCTCTGCTGCCTCCTTAGTAGGGAAAAGCAGCTTTTCTTCTCTGCTTTTTTGTGCCTGTTTTTCCTGTTCGAGACTTACTCGTGCTTCTTGAAGCTTTCTCGTATGTTCCTCTATTTCTGCCTGTAGATTTTGCAGCATACGAGTAAGCTGTTTTTCCTTTTCCTCAAAGGTCATCCATTCCTGCTTTTTGCGGTTGACCTCTGCCTCACTGATTGCTTCATGAGAAAGCTCTGCTTTTTTCGGATGTGTCAGCGAACCACATACAGGACAAGGCATATTTTCTTCGAGCTTACTTGCCAAAATACCTGCCTGCTCTGCAATGAAGGTATCATTTGCCTTTTGATAGTCTGTGAGACTTTCTGTTACCTTTTGATGAAGTAAAAGTAATGCTTCCTGCTTTTCAGTCTTACTCTTTTCCTCTTCTTCTGCCTTTTTTGCAAGTATTGCTACCTGTTTTTCCTGCTCTTGCAACATTTTCCGTCCCATACTTGCCTGCTCATAAAGAGGTATTGTATCCTTACTTCTTATCAGCACTTCCAAAAGCTTAGGGTCTTCCTCCTTTTGCCTCTGTAAGGCTTTTTCCTTTCTGGTTTCCAGCTCTGTTTCCTGTTCTTTGGTAAAAGACAGCTCATCACTTACTGCTTTTTGTTTCTTTTGTACTGTTTCTAAAGAAAGTGACATAGTTGTCAGCTTTTCTTCTTCTACAGTTACAAGTGCTGCTTTTTGAGCCAATATCAATACCTTTTCATTTTCCTTTTGTTGTCCCTCTTCTTCTGAAAGCTGCTTTTGCTCCTCATACGCCAGATAAAGCTGTTGAAAGGCTCTGTTTATTTCCATGCCCGCTGAAAGTCTGGCATTTCTTTCCTCTAAGAGCTTCTCTTTCTGTTTTACTGCTTCCTTGGCTTCTTTTTCCTGCTGCTTTCCCTCCTGCACAAGTGTCTTTATCATTTCTAAGAGTTCCTCTGTCGCAGTCTCCTGAAAAAGGAAAGGCTGTGTCTGTCGTCCTTTGATATTTTTCAGTTCCTGCTCAATATATTTTCGATTATCCTCTACTTCGGCATAACTCTGCTTTGCTTTTTTCTTAAGTTCCTCCTGTAACTGCCAATAAATTCTGGTATTAAAAATCCTGCCAAAAATTTCTTTTCGCTTATTGGAGGGCGCCTGCAAAAGCTTCATAAATTCACCCTGCGCCAGCATGGAAATTTGTGTAAACTGGTCCGCATCCACACCAAGGATTTCCACAAGCTTCTCATTAGTTTCCTTTACTTTTCCACGAAACAGCTGTCCGTCCGGCATCGTCAATTCCACAGAAGGCTGTTCTACAGTCGTTTTTACATTCCCATCTTTATCCTTTCGCTTACTTGCCCTTTCGTATCTGGGATTACGCCTAATATGATAAACGTCCTCCCCATAGGCAAAGGTAAACTCCACAAAAGTAGGTGTATCCGGCTCTGCATACTGGCTTCGCATATCTGCTGCTTCTCTTTTTCCTCCACTTGTCTGGTCAAACAATGCAAAACAAATGGCATCAAAAATCGTTGTTTTTCCTGCGCCTGTGTCTCCAGCTATCAAAAAAAGACCATTCTTTATTCTTGTAAAATCAATGGTCGTTTCTTTGGCGTATGAACCAAAGGCTGACATGGTAAGTCTGATTGGTCTCATACTGTTTTCTCCCCCATTTCAGCTAAAATCTCTGTAACTTCCTTTTCCTCTTTCTCAGAAAGTGGCTGTCCCTGCATCATCTGATAAAACTCTCGAAAGCTTTCTAACGGTGTCTTTTTTGTTTCCCAGGTGTAAGCTTCCTCCAGTTTTTCCTGTAGTGCCCTCATTCTGCTGTTGTCTAAAGTCACCTCAAGGATACGTTCATAGCGCTCTGCCAGACTGTCTTTTGGTCTATATAACTCCTTTTCATCTGTCAAAGTAACACTGACGTAGTCACTTGTACTATCTTTTCGAGATAAAAGTTCCTCCAGGCTTCCTTTTATCCTTTTTACATCATGAAGCGGCTTAAATGGAATGGTTTCTATCTCAGGTAACTCTCCTTTTTTCTTTAAGCTGACCATGGTAATGCTCTTTTTATGGTGTTCTTCACTAACAGAATATTTTAGTGGCGTGCCACAATATCTGACACGTTCGCCGGCAAAGGTCTGGGGTCCGTGAATATGCCCTAATGCCACATAATCAAAGTCAGAAACGACACGAATGTCAATGGCATCTAATCCGCCTATCGCACTCACACTATATTCTGAGTCGCAGGTGTCGGGCTTCGTGTCCTGATTGACAAAAAACTGATGTGCCACTAACACATTTCGTTTTTCTGTATCCATTTCTTCTCTTTCCAAAATCCTAGTATAAGCACTTTCATAATCCGTCACTTCCCCCTCTTCGAATAAATGTCTGACATAGCCTGGTTTTAGAAAAGGGCATAAGTAGAAATTCACTTCTCCATACTCATCCTGTAAGCTTATTTTCTGTAAATGCTCCTCTTTCGTTTGCGGTGGCAGTACGGAAATATATATCTGATGCTTTTTTAAAAAGGAGGAAGCAAACTGCAAGCGCTCTGCACTATCATGATTTCCCGCAATGATAAATACAGGTATCATGGGCTCTAGTTCTGAAAGTGCTGTCAAAAAACGGTCAAAAAGCTGATATGCCTCTGCACTTGGCACCGACTTGTCATAAATATCTCCCGCTATGACAATCGCATCCGGTCTGTAAACCTTTGCCTGCTCCACAATTTGTTCCAAAATGTATGCCTGATCCTGTGCCAACGAATATAAATGCAAATGTTTTCCTATGTGCAAATCTGATAAGTGAAAAAAACGCATGCTGTCTCTATTCTCCTCTATTTTTTCTTTTTGACTTTGTCCTTGTATTGATAGATATACGCACTAATGCCTGCTACAATCGGCACCGTCAACACAATACCAAGGGAACCTGCTACTGCACGGATTACCTCAATTGCCACAAAATCTGTATTTATCAGCTGGTTGAAACTGACACCGTATGAATAAATCAAAATCATCATATTGAAGGAATTACCCGCAAAAGCGAGCACCAGGGTATTTGCCATAGTACCCATAGCATCCTTACCAATATTCATACCGGATTTAAAAAGTTCTTTTGCCTTTAGCTGTGGCTTATGAATATGTAATTCATCTAAGGCTGATGCAATGCTCATCGCAATATCCATTACTGCGCCTTGGGCAGATATCAGAATACCACTGATGAACAATCCTCTCATTTTCAGTGGGTTGCTTGATTTTACCAGAATAAGTGCTTCTGCTTCGTCCATTTGAAAGGTTGTAATACCTGTCAGTTTCTCCGCAATGTAAGCTAAAATAGCAGCAATGATAACGCCACTGATACTACCAATACACGCCGTCACTGTCTTTGTCTGGAAACCACCTATTAATGCATAACATACAACATTGGTAATAAAAATAATGAAACAGGTCATTGGTATAGACGAATAGCCCTTTAAGCATAAGGGCACCAGAATAAATACAATGCAAAGAATGGTAAAAATCAGTCCTGCCACAGCCTTTACTCCCTGTTTTCCACCAATCACCACCAATGCCAAAATAAACAAAAGCACAATGCCAATGATCACTGATGTTCTGTAGTAATTGTAAATGCTTACCTCGTAAACATCTTTTCCCATGGTGTCGATTCTAACACTAACCTTATCTCCCACATCAACAATGACATTATTTACTGCACCAAAATAATTTACAGTATCTGCATATTCACCCTTGTAACGGCCGCTCAGGATTTCTACCTTTAAGCGCATAGAGCCTCTTACCACATTTTCGGTCGTTTCATCTACTACGGTATTATTTTCATAAATTTCTACTACTCTTGCCGTTTCATACTCTGTACCTGTGTCCTCTGTCACGGTATAACGGGGTCTGTCATAATTGGCGTAGTACAACAGCCCTGCCATCAGGCATAATCCAACAATCAAAATACAGATTTCCCAAAACGGATATTTCTTTTGTTTTTTCATCTGTTTAGCCTCCACAAAAAATCAGGCAGCGTAGCAATTACCACGCTGCCTTATTTATTGTAATTTATTTTTCCGCAATATGCAATGTCTTCCTTGCTGTCTACTCTGCAATCAAAATCATGTACTCTGTCATTTCATTTGTTGTCGATGCTACATTACCATTTTCACTTACATACATTACCTTATCTAACACATATGCGCCTGTTTCCAAACTCTTTCTAAACAGATAAGCTACCTTTCCAACATACTCTTTTCCGACATAGGTATGAATACCGATGGACATTGGCAGATGTTTTTTCTCACTACTAGTCAACTGTACAGTATGGAAGCCTGGTGCAAAGTTCGGGAGTTCTTTCTTTTCAATAGAAATATTCAAGTCTTCATTAGTTTCTGGTAAACCTACTGTCTCTATTGAAAATCCAATTCCATTGCCAAGATGTCCCATAATTATGCTGTTTTTTCCATAGTACTTGTCTAACAATGCTACTCTTAAAATCTTTCCATCTAAAGAAGCAGTTACATCTTCACACGGTAAGCCAAAGTTTTTCACTGCTGATGCCAATGCTGTTTCTGCATCAGGAATGTTAGTTAATGGTGGAATTACTTTTGTAGCTTCCTGTATTGTTGTATTAATTGTTTCTACAGTATTACTTTCATTAGAAATATTGCTTTCCTGAGAAGTGTTACTTCCTGTATTACTGTTATCCGGTGTTGACGGTTTTTTAGATTCTAATACAATCTCATCACAATCCGGTACACGAAGAACCGGAACAGATACATCGCTTGCTCCTTCCGGATGTAAGTATAAAAATCCGGCAGCAGTTACATTAACACCTTCTTTTACAAAAGTCGCTAATTCATTCTTTCCTGTTGTTCCTGAATAAATATATCCATCGATAAATACAGCTGCTTCTACACCTGAGCTATCTTTTACCCAGAACTCTGAAACAACACCGTTTTCAACCTGTACTCTGGTTACTTTACCAGTTACCTGTGTAAAGCTTCCACCAAAAGCATCATAATTTGTTGCTTCTTTTGTGGTACGTTTCGTAGGTTTGATTGTTTTTAAGTTTTTATCATCTAAGATTTCGTAGCTTGTAATCTGTAACTCTTTATCACCCTGATACTGGTCAACGTAACCTACAATTCTAATCTTTGTACCTTTCTTTACGCCTTCCTTCGCAAATGGGAATACGGTAATTCCACCTGTTGCATCTTCCATGTAAATGGTATCAAAGAACTTAGTAAACTCATTGTCTGTTCCGTTTGCCACATATCCTTCGATAGCAAATGCATCTCCAAGATTTGCCTTACGAACTGTTGCAATATCTGTTGCTTTCATTACAACCTTCTTAGACTCTAAGAGATTGTTCATCAATGTATAATTGATATATGGTAAAGAATCATTATTATCTAACTCAGCTTTTACTTCAAAGTCAGACATAAATACAGTACCACCGACAAAGATTGCACCGCCTGCCTTTGTTTCCTGACAAGCAAGAGCTACAACGTTACCTTTTTCTACATCCACCGAATTGTCACCGGCTGTACCATCATCATTTTTGCAGTTCTTTGAATATGTAGTATCAAATCCCTTAACAAGAGCTACTGCTTCGTTTACTACATCATTTGCTTTTGCATTTGTAATGTCAACTGTACATCCGCTGTATGCAGAATAGGTCTGTCCAGCTACAACACCTGACATCCAATTGCTTGTCTTGTCAAAGTTCTCATAATAGAGTCTGTATTCCTGACCACCATTCTTTACTTCATCAATCGCTTCATCTGAATTCATACGAATCGTTGAACCGATAGCTTCCAGTAACTTATTTGTCTCTGTTGCTGTCTGTCCATCTGTTGAATCCTGATAGTCTGCAATACCACATACGATAACAGTACCACCGTTTGCAACATATTCCTTTACGATATCAAGGAAGCTCTGTTCAAAGTGTGAAGGTGTGTAATCACCTGCATTAGCAGTACCTGCTTTTTTTGCTGGTGCAGATACAATAAGCATGTCCGCATTCTTTAAGGTATCCTTTGTAAATGTTGAAGTCACAATTTCAGCTTTCACATTCTTCTCAGCTGCCATCTTAATAAAGTTACCCATGTTACCACCGTAGTAGCCTGTTACATAATCGTTGTAATGTGAGCCATCGATTACTACATGTGAAACAAGTTCATCACCTACAAATGTAAGCGATAACTTATCATTGTATACTTTTTCTACTCCATCTAATACAGCCTTCACTTCAACATCGATTGTCATTGCGCCAACCTTGTCATATACATAAGAGAATGTATAGCTTGCTGTATTTTGTGATGGAACCTTTGTTAAGTTCTCTGCTGCCAAGTCAACAGACTTAATTGTTTCTCCTGCTACAGAGAATTCAACTGACTTGATTTCCAAGTCTGTTTTTTCGTTGTTATATAATCCTAATGTTACATCAATTGCTTCACCCTTAATTGGAAGAACAGTTGATGTTGATAATGAGTTAATACCTACTGCTTCTACTTCGCCAACCC
>CAMBAN010000113.1 GCA_945864145.1 uncultured Lachnospiraceae bacterium
AAAGCGATATTGTTCAGAATGCGCATTTAATCAACGAAGGAAAGCCTGTTTCTTTGGATAATAAGAGTAAGGATTTCTTTTTTCTGGAAAGAGATAATGTCAATGTTATTTACAAGCATATGATTTTGCTTATTACGGAAAAAATGCCTCGCTATGTAAAGGCAACCCCTTTTGATATACAGGTTTTAACACCTATGCGAAAGGGAGCTTTGGGAGTAGAAACCCTCAATCAGATTTTACAGCAGTATTTGAATCCGCCAAGCGACAAAAAGGTACAGATTTCCGTGGGAGATGGACTGTTTCGTGAGGGTGACAAGGTCATGCAGAAAAAGAATGACTATCAGCTGGAGTGGGAGATTGTCAGCAAATACGGGATTCCTGTAGATAAAGGACAGGGTGTATTTAATGGGGATATGGGTATCATAAAAGAAATCAATGAAACGGCAAGAACAGTAGTTGTAGAATATGATGATGCAAAAAAAGTAACGTATCCTTTTAGCGGATTAGAGGAAATTGAACTGGCTTATGCCATTACGATTCATAAATCACAGGGTAGTGAGTATCCGGCGATTGTCATGCCACTTTTGGCAGGACCAAAAATGCTGTTAAACAGAAATCTGTTATATACAGGGGTAACAAGAGCAAAGAATTGTGTAACGATACTTGGCAGTAAAGAAACGCTTATGGAAATGATTGCAAATGAAAATGAACAAAAAAGATATACAGGATTAAAGGACAGAATATGGGAAATGGGAAATCTGTAAGAAAGCATATCATCAGACTTCTATATCCGCAAAGATGTCCGGTCTGTGACGAACCGGTGCCTTATGATGAGGGACTTATTTGTGAGTCTTGCAGATCAAAGCTGGTTTATATTACAGACCCTCGTTGCAGGCGCTGTGGTAAACAGTTGTCTGAGGAAACGCAGATGTATTGCGAAGCATGTCTGGATAAACAGCATAACTATAGCTATGGTTTTGGGGTCTATGACTATCAGTCAGTAAAACAGAGCCTCTTTCGATACAAATATCGTGGCAGGGCTGAGTATGCTGCTTTTTATGCGGCTGACTGCTACGCTCATTTGAAAGAAGAAATAGACCGTATGCAGGCAGATGCCATTATTCCGATTCCTTTACATTGGGAAAGAGAGCAAAAAAGAGGCTATAATCAAGCTTATGAATTTGCCAGGGAACTGTCAAAAGTAACAAAAATCCCGCTTGCGGGAAAAACTGTCAAGAGAGTGAAAAAAACCGCACCACAAAAGGGTTTAGACAATCTGCAAAGGCAAAATAATTTGAAAAAGGCTTTCCATATCCACACAGATGTTGTAAAATTAAAGAGAGTAATCCTTGTTGATGACATTTATACAACAGGATGTACGATAGATGCTGTTGCGAAGGAGCTTAAACAGCATGGTGTAGGGGAGATTATGTTTCTTACTCTGTCAATCGGAGAAGGAATCTAAACATATTGTGTATGTAATGGAGGGAAATTCGATGAATGTTAGAAATTGCAAAAAATGTGGAAAGCTTTTTAACTACATGTCAGGAATGCCTATTTGTCCTGCTTGTAAGGACGCTGCCGAAAAGCAGTTTCAGGGAGTAAAAAAGTTTATCCGTGAAAATCCACGTGCAGATATCAAGGACATCGTAGAAGAATGCGGTGTGGAGAGAATGCAGATTCAACAGTGGATTAGAGAAGAAAGACTGGAATTTACAGACGATTCACCGATTAAGCTTCCTTGCGAGGGCTGCGGTGCAATGATAAAATCCGGTAAGTTCTGTGAGCATTGTAAAAATACAATGGCAAAGAATCTGTCTAATGCTATTGATAAACCAAAGGTGGAAGCACCAAAGCCTGCTAAAAAGCCGGAGCATGAGAATAAAATGAGATTTTTGGACAGACATTAGGAAAAGACTTAAGGGATTGAATAGTAAGATGTTAAATGAAGAGCGTATTAAATTAATGACAAAAATGGCATCCTATGAAGCAAATGAAGGTAAGCGTAATGTTGCAATCGGCAATTATTTCCGAGGAGATTATATAGGTCTGCAGGTAATAAAATCCGTAATCAGCGGCACGATTGCCTTCCTTCTTGTGTTTGCATTGTTTATACTGTATGATTTTGAATTTATGATGTCAGATGTATACAAAATGGATTTGTTGGAATTTGGCAAAACAGTATTGCTTGCGTACCTGATTTTCGTAGGAATTTATGCAGTGATTTCTTATCTGATATACGCATACCGTTATACCAAAGCAAGAAAAAGTCTGAAGATGTATTATAATAATCTGAAGAAGCTGGCATATCTTTATGACAAAGAAAATCGCAAATAGAAGATAAGTATTCTTCCAGGTACGGATTAGAAAAGCTAGATGTGAGAAAGGATACCGTTATGACAAATTTGCTTGTTTTAAGAGAACAACTAAAGAAGTTTTATGGAAAAAACGAGGTTTATATTACCCCAATCAGTAAGTTTTTACTGGCATTTGTTTCTTTACTGCTGATTAATCAGAAAATCGGCTATATGGGCAGTCTGAATAATATTGCAATTGTACTTGTACTTGCATTGCTCTGCTCCTTTTTACCAAGAAACATGACGGTGGTAGTAGCAGCGGCAGTGACACTTGCTCATTTATACAAATTTTCCATGGAGTGTGCGATTGTTGCACTTGCAGTATTTTTGTTGCTGTTTTTACTGTATTTCAGATTTTCACCAAAGGATACCATTGCGGTACTTTTGACTCCTATCTGTTTTGTACTGAAGATACCGTATGTGATGCCTCTTGCCATGGGATTGGTAGGAACACCGGCATCAGCAGTTGCAGTAGGAAGTGGTACGATTGTGTACTATTTGCTTCATTTCATGAATGAAAGTGCATCCATTCTCAATTCTTATGATGCAGACGGAGCAGTAGAAAAACTGAGATTTATTATTGATAACGGATTGATGAGTAATAAGACGATGTTTATTGCAGTAGCAGGATTTGCAGTAACTGTGATTGCTGTATATGTAATTCGTAGAATGAGCATAGATTATGCATGGACGATTGCTATCGTGACAGGCACATTATTGGATATTTTAATTCAACTTTTTGGTGATTTGTTATACAGCACTAATATTTCTATTATTGGATTATTGCTTGGAAGCATCGTATCTGTTTTACTGGTTAAGATTTTGGAATTTTTTGTTTTCAATGTGGATTATTCCAGAACAGAGCTGGTACAGTTTGAAGATGACGAGTACTATTATTATGTAAAAGCAGTTCCTAAAAATACAGTAGCTGCACCGGAAAAACGTGTAAAAACAATTCGTGTACCTGAAAAGGCAGTTAATCGAACAAAGAGGGAAACAAAAAATCAGTAGGTTATGATAAAGGTATGGTATAGGAATGAAAGATCAAATTATTACCTATTTAAAAGAATATGGATCTAACCTAAGCTTTCAGGGGATTAATTTCAGATGGCAGGATATAGTGGAAATACTCATTATATCCTTTTTGGTGTATCATATTATGCTCTGGATGAAGAGTACCAAAGGATGGTTTTTGATGAAAGGAATCGGAATCATCCTGATTTTTATACTCTTAGCCATTGTCTTTAATATGAATACTATTTTGTGGATTGTAGAGAATGTACTTAGTCTTGCAGTCATAGCTGTGGTCGTGGTGCTACAGCCCGAGCTGCGGCGAGCCTTGGAAGAACTGGGGCGAAAAAACCTCATATCCAGTCTTGTCTTTTTTGAAAAGACAACAACAGAGCGTTTCTCAGACAAGACCTTAAATGATCTTGTAAAGGCAAGCTTTGAAATGGGTAAGGTCAAAACAGGTGCATTGATGGTCATTGAACAAAATGTATCCTTAACAGAATATGAAAGAACAGGTATTGAGGTAGATGGTGTGTTAACAAGCCAGCTTTTAATCAATATTTTTGAGCATAATACACCACTTCATGATGGAGCAGTCATTATCAGAGGAAACAGAGTAGTTTCAGCAACCTGTTATCTTCCTTTGTCTGATAACATGCAGATTAGTAAGGAGCTTGGAACCAGACATAGAGCAGGTATGGGTATTTCTGAAGTAACAGATTCTTTAACAATCATTGTTTCAGAGGAAACAGGTCATGTCAGTGTGGCCTATGAGGGAAATCTGTATCGCAATCTGGATGCAAACGGACTTCGTGAAAAACTGCAGATGATACAGAACAAGGAGCCGGAAGAAAAGAAACATAGATTGTGGAAAGGATGGGCTAAGGATGAAAAATAATCTTGGAAAACATCTTCTTCGTAGTTTTACGCGTAATCTTGGATTAAAACTCCTTGCCTTAATTTCGGCATTTGGTTTGTGGTTCATTGTAAATAACATTACTGACCCGTCAGATTCAAAAAGCTTTAGTAATATTCCGGTCGAAATTCTAAATGCAGATTTAATTACCAATGAAGGAAAGGTTTATGAAATCTTAGATGATACAGATGTGATTAGTGTCAGGGTTAGAGGAAAGACTTCTGTCTTAAAATATATTACAAAAGAAGATATTAAGGCTACAGCAGATATGTCAGAGCTGACCTTTATGAATACTGTAAATATCAAAGTAACCAGTACCAGAAATAATTCGGAACTGGAATTTGTGACTTCTAATGACAATTTGCGCCTTGCTATTGAGGATGTAAAGCGTACTCAGCTTTCCATCAATACGACCGTTTCCGGTCATCCGGCAGACGGATACATTGTGGGTACAGTCACACCAAGTCAGAACGTCGTAAGACTTTCCGGACCTGAATCTGTCATTAATCAGATTGACCATGTAGAAGCTGTGGCAAATATTGGAAATTACGCATATTCTTCTGATATTAATACCAGTGTAGATTTGTTACTTTATGATTCAGATGGAAATGAAATTAAGAACAATTCCATTAAGATGAATATTTCTTCTATCAATGTGGCAATTACCATATTAGCGACAAAAGAGGTACCGCTCAGTTTTGTGATTTCGGGAGAAACAGCAGAAGGCTATATGGTATCAGGAGACATTGTCAGTGCACCGGAGACCATAACACTTGCGGGTAGAAAAGCAACACTTGATGCAATTAGTGAGCTTTCTATTGCCGATGAAGCATTGAATATTAATGATAAAGACAGCGATATGACAACGATTATCAATATCAAGAAGTATTTACCTACAGGCGTGCAGTTTGCTGACGCCACCTATGGAGGAAATGTCAGCGTAACTGTTCCGATTGCGCAGATTGTATCTAAGACCTTTGAGGTACCAAAGAAGAACTTTGCCATTGCAAATGCACCACAGGATTTTGATACCTCTATCCAGAATTTTGCAGATGAGGATGTTACCAGCTTCGCAATTACCTTGATGGGCACAGAGAAAAATATCAATGCTTTACGGGAAAAAGACATTGTGGGTGTAGTAGATATGCAGCAGTATGCGGATGATCATGGGTTGACAGAATGGAAGGCAGGAGTATACTCTATACCAGTTGTATTGAACGTATCAGATGAGTATACAACAGCAGAACAATATCAATTAAGTATAGAAGTAAAAGAAATAGAAGAAGAGTAATTTGGAGGAAAATATGGCTAGACTATTTGGAACAGACGGTGTGAGAGGCGTTGCTAACGACGAATTAACACCTATGCTTGCTATGCAGTTAGGGCAGGCAGGCGCATATGTTTTATCGAAGGAAAAGGAGCATAAGCCTACGATTATGGTGGGCTGTGACACTCGTATTTCCGGTGATATGCTGGCAAATGCATTGATGGCAGGAGCCTGCTCAGTAGGAGCAAATGTTGTGTATGTAGGTGTGATTCCAACACCTGCCATTGCCTATTTAACGAAGAAATACCGTGTGGACGCAGGTGTAGTTATTTCTGCATCTCATAATCCGGTTGAATTTAATGGTATTAAGTTCTTTGATGGAAACGGATTTAAACTTCCGGATGCATTAGAGGATGAAATTGAAGCCTTGATTAAAAACGGTATGAAGGACGTACAGTTCCCGACAGGACCAAGTGTTGGAAAAATCAAATACCGTACAGATGCAAGAGAAGAATATATCAATCATGCAGTAAATGCAGTACCTGTTGATTTACGTGGTATGAAAATTGTAGTAGATTGTGCGGAAGGTGCTTCTTACTATACTTCCGTAGAGACATTGAAAGAGCTTGGAGCCGAGATTGTTGCGATTCATAATAATCCGGACGGTACCAATATCAATGCAAATTGTGGCTCTACCCATATGGAGGAGCTCAAAGCGAGAGTTGTTTACGAAAAAGCCAATGTTGGACTTGCTTTTGATGGTGATGCAGACCGTTTACTGGCAGTAGATGAAAATGGTAAGCAGGTAGATGGCGATGAGATTATGGCTATCGTCGGCAACCATATGAAAAACAAGGGAACCTTAAAGGATAATACTATCGTAGCAACTGTAATGAGTAACCTTGGATTTTTCTTAATGGGAAAAGAGCAGGGTATTCATATGGAGCAGACTAAGGTCGGCGACAGATATGTATTAGAGAGAATGCTGGAAATCGGCGCAAATCTCGGCGGTGAGCAGTCAGGACATATTATTTTCCTGGATGAAAATACAACAGGAGATGGTCTGTTGAGTGCTTTACACTTATTACGGGTTATGGTAGAGACAGGTAAGCCATTATCAGAGCTTGCCAGTATTATGACAGTGCTGCCACAGGCACTTGTTGGTGCGAAAGTACCAAATCATAAAAAAGAGAGCTACATGGAGTATACAGAAATTGCCGAAGCAATTGCAAGAGTCAGTGAAAAGTTTGCGGGTGAAGGCAGAGTGCTGATTAGACCTTCAGGAACAGAACCTCTTGTCAGAGTCATGATTGAAGGTAAAGATCAGGCTCTGATTGAAAAGGAAGCAAAAGAATTAGCAGAGCTGATTCAAAATGTTATGCTATAGGAGGAAAAGAAATGGTAAGCCAGAAGGTAGTTATTAAAAATCCAACAGGGTTACATTTACGTCCTGCGGGGATACTTTGCAAGGAAGCAATGCAGTTTAGTTCTCATATTACTTTTCAGTATCGTGAGAGTACAGCAAATGCAAAAAGTGTGTTAAGCGTACTTGGAGCTTGTGTGAAATCAGGTGATGAAATAGAACTCATTTGTGAGGGAGCAGACGAAAAGGAAGCATTAGCAGCATTAGTAAAGACAATTGAAGAAGGACTTGGAGAATAGTGTGAAAAATAAATTTTTCACACGGCAAATTTGAGCATAGGCTCAAATTTGCAGGCTGAGAGAAAGACAAGGTTATTAGTATGCTTAATTATAAACGATATAAAAGAAATCCTGTGGTACATTATCCTGAGCGGGATTGGCCTAATAAGGAGATTGAAAAAGCACCTGTTTGGTGTAGTGTAGATTTAAGAGATGGCAATCAGGCATTGATTGACCCTATGATTGTCGATGAAAAAATTGAATTCTTTCAGTTTTTGGTGAATATGGGCTTTAAGGAAATCGAAATCGGTTTCCCGGCAGCAAGCCAGATTGAGTTTGATTTTCTGCGTCAGCTGGTAGAGAGAAAGCTGATTCCGGATGATGTACGTGTGCAGGTATTAACACAGTGCAGAGAAGAACTGATAGACAGAACCTTTGAGGCTATTGAAGGCTGTAAGCAGGCTGTTGTTCATATTTATAATTCTACTTCGACTTTGCAAAGAGATGTGGTATTCCACATGGATAGAGAACAGATTATAGATATTGCCGTAAAAGGCACAAAAATGGTAAAGGAAAGAGCCAAGAAGTTTGACGGAAAGATTGTTTTAGAGTATTCACCGGAAAGCTTTACCGGAACAGAGCTTGATTTTGCTTTGGAAATCTGTACAGCAGTTCAGGAGACCTGGGGTGCAACCAAAGAAGAGCCAATTATTATTAATTTACCATCTACAGTGGAAATGAATACACCCAATGTATATGCTGACCAGATTGAATGGATGAGCAAGAATTTCAAAAATAGAGAAAGCATTATTTTAAGTGTTCATCCACATAATGACAGAGGTACTGGCGTAGCTTCCGCAGAACTTGCCATGCTTGCAGGTGCAGAGCGTGTGGAAGGAACTTTGTTTGGCAATGGTGAAAGAACAGGTAATGTAGATATTATGAACCTTGCTTATAACATGTTCTCACAGGGAATAGACCCTGAGCTTGCCATCGAACATGTCAATGATGCTATTGAGATTTATGAAAGATGTACCAAAATGCCAATTCATCCAAGACATCCATATGCTGGAAAGCTGGTATTTACTGCATTTTCCGGTTCCCATCAGGATGCTATCAATAAGGGTGTAGCAGCCATGAAGGAAAGAAATAATCCATATTGGGAAGTTCCATATCTGCCGATAGACCCTGCAGATATTGGTCGTGAATACGAGCCAATTGTACGTATCAATTCGCAGTCAGGTAAGGGTGGAGTTGCCTTTATCATGGATACTTATTTCGGCTTTAAGCTTCCAAAGGGTATGCACAAGGAATTTGCAAATGTCATTCAAAAAATTACGGAAAAGCAGGGTGAGATTTCACCGGAACAGATTATGGAACAGTTTAGAAGCTGTTATTTAGAACAGAAGGAGCCTATTCACTTCAGACATTTGAGTGTAACAGACCTTTCCGGTTCAACAACTTCTCAGTTCGATACGGAAGCTACTGTGACTTATACAGACCATGGTGTGGAAAAGAGCTTTACGGCAACCGGAAATGGACCGATTGATGCAGTCCAGAGAGGCTTACAGGAAGCACTGGATATCCGTATTAAGGTGCTTGATTATGAAGAGCATGCATTACAGAGCGGTTCTAATTCGCAGGCAGCTGCGTATATTCACTTACTTGATTCTAACGAGGGTAGCG
>CAMBAN010000114.1 GCA_945864145.1 uncultured Lachnospiraceae bacterium
GGAGTTCAGACGTGTGCTCTTCCGATCTATACAAATGTCAAAAGATATAAAAAACTGGTAGAGTCTGAGCAGGTTATTGACAGCTTTAAACAGGAAATCCGCACAAAGCTTCTTCATTTCTATTATGAAAACGACAGAATTGGTGAATTGGATGCTTTTTTGGAAGAAACAGAAGCCTATCATATGGAAGAAAAGGAAAGGGCAGAATTCATTAAGTTCCTGATTTCAAGAGGTATGTTTGACAAAGCCTACTATTGGGTCAAACAATACGGTATGGCAGGAGTTAATCCCAAAACAGTAGCAAGACTCATCAGCAAACGCATTGTTTCCCAGGATTATTTAGAGGATGATTTTCTGGTAAATGTTTCCTTTTATATTTTTAAAAACAGCAGATATGATGAAAATATTTTAAAATATCTGATTTTACACTATCAGGGAACTATCAGAGAGCTGCGCAATATCTGGAAAGCAGCCAGAGATTTGGAACTTGATACCAAACAACTTATGGAACGTATGCTCAGGCAGATGCTGTTTACCGGCTCAGTCGTACCGGAAAAGGTGCAGATTGTACTGGATTATGAAACGACAGAAAACCATGACCATGAATTGGTAGACAAATATTTTGAAATCATTGCAAAGGATTACTTTACCAAAGCAGTAGTGGTGGAAGAGGAGTTTTTCAGAGAACTGTATCAGAGATACAGAAAAAGTGGAAATCTTACCCCTGTCGAAAAACTGACACTGTTACATAATTGGGCGCAAAATCAGGATGAAAAGGTAAAAATTCCAAGAGAAACAATTATCGGTTTTGTGGAGGAATTTTTACAAAAGGATATTTATTTTGCGTTTTATACAACGCTTGCAGATATGGTACCACAGCTGCATTATTTGAAAAATAAAGTATTTATAGAGTACCATACGATTCCGGGCAACAAAGTAAAACTGCATTATCACTTTGACAAAAATGTGGAAGAAGAAACAGTCATTTACCGGGTAGAAGAAATGCAGGAAATGGCAGATGGAATTTTTGTAAAGGCTTTCGATTTATTCCATGGAGAGGTTTTACAGTATTACATTATTGATGAAATAGATGGAAAAGAAGAGCTTACAAGAAGTGACATTTTGCAGGGTACGGCAGAGCCAAGTAAGCGTGATGACAGATTTGGCAAATTGAATGATATCATGATTAGCCTGGAAATGCAGGATGATGTTACTTGCGATATGATGTTAGAAGAATATTTATGGCAGGATTTTTATACACGGGAACTATTCCGCGTGATTTCTTAAAGTTAGATGGAAAGGACAGTTCATTTGTATGCTTTTGGATAAGACCTTTGATGAACGGGCAAAAAAAAATAAATTGGCAGTAGGATTTGATTTGCGTAATGATTTTACGCAGATTAGCTTCTGTATGCTAAATCAAAGCGTACCGGATACCTTTAGCATGGTTGCTGGAGAGGAAGAATTTGATATTCCTACGCTGCTTTGCAGATTAAAGGAGCAGGATAAATGGCTGATTGGCAGGGAAGCATTAGAGGCAGCACATAGGGGAGAAGGGATTTTAGTAGAGGACCTGATTTTGCTGGCAAAGGGAAAGACAAGTGCCTACCTTGAAGAAAAAGAGTATCCCATAGAAACGATTTTTGAGCTTTTTATCAAAAAGTGCTTATTAATGGTAGCACCTCTTGGAAAAATAGAAGATGTGGTTGCGATTGCTGTTACCTTACGCGAGCTGGATGATAATCTGATGCAGGTGATAAAGAAAGCGGTAGAAAAGATATCTAAAAGTGAAATATCGCTTTCTTTTCTGACTTATGAGGACTGTTTTTTTCAATATCTGATTCATCAACCGCAGGAAATGTGGATGCATGATGTGCTGCTCTATCATTATAGAAAAGATGGCATCATGAGTTACTATATGCAAATGAACAGAAGTGTCACGCCTTGTGTATGCTTTATTGAAAAGGCATTTCACCCACAAATGAAAATGACAGACATGTCAGAATTTTCGGAGCAGGAAAAACAGGCTTATCTGCAGCAGCTGGATGATGCTTTTTTGGAAATGAACCATACACTTTGCGATGGAAAAACGCTGGCATGTACTTTTTTACTGGGAGAGCGTTTTGCAGGGAACTGGTGCAAACAGTCCATTCAGTATTTATGTAAGGCAGGTCGTGTTTTTCAGGGAACCAATCTTTTCAGTAAAGGCGCCTGCTATCATGCAAGGGAAAAGGCAGCGCCATCTTCCTTACTGCAGGAGTATTGCTATCTGTCAGAGGATAAACTGAAGGTCAATATTGGAATTATCTGCAATGACAGAGGAGAGGATAAGACACTTACGCTACTAAAAGCCGGTACAAGCTGGTTTGAGGCGACCGCAGATTTTGATGTGATTTTAGTAAAAGACAATCGAATTTCTTTGGTGATATCTCCTATTGATGGTTCGAATTATAAAGTTGCAGACATTACCTTAGAGGGATTTCAGGCAAGAGGAAATCGGACTAACCGTATGGGAATTCATTTAGAAATGACTGATAAGGAAACCATGCAGGTTGAAATCAGAGATAAAGGCTTCGGAGAATTTTTTGCATCCACAGGACAGATATGGAGAGAAAGTTTTTCTGTTGTATCATAATACAAAAGGGTGATAAATTTTGAATAATGTTTGCTTATGTATAGGAAAATATGCAAAAAAACCATTTTTTATAAAATTTTCTGAAAATAATCTGTATTCTATTGAAGAATTATGTTATTATTTTATGGAGAACATACAAACTTTAGAAGAAGAGCTTTTCAATCTGGAGCTGGTAGAGTGGATACGAACAGAATGCGAGCTTCCAAAGCTTGCAGACGAACTGGAGATATGTGTCAGAAAGCATGGCTCAATGGCATTGTTTGTAACGACTCTGTTTGAAAGAACAGGTATCTATAGTGAGTCACTGATTAAACAGGCAGAGCGTGTGTTAAAGGAACAGTCTTTACTGAGTTCTTTTGAAAGATGGAATAAAAAAGCACAAAGAGAATACAGACTTGGCAGATTTCATCAGGCTCAGCGTATTTATGAGCAGCTTTTAAAGGAAAAGGAAGCAGAGGACATTCAGGTAAAAGCGACGATTTACTACAATATTGCTTCTGTTTATGCCATGGATTTTGATTATGAGGAGGCAGCAGAGTACTATTGGGAGTCTTACAAGCTGGTACAGTCTAAGAGGACAAGGATTGCTTATCTGTTAGCATTAAAAACTGCTATGAATGATTTTGATTATGGAGCTTTTCAAAGAGGACATGAGCAGTGGAAGACAGATTTTGCAGAAATAGAGGAAATCTGTAACCGGGCAAAAACGGAATGGGAAAACTCAAAGACTTTAGCACTTGTGAAAAGATTGAGAGAAACAAAAGAAAAGGGACAAATAGGGGACTATAAAAGGCAAAGAGAAGATTTGCTTTTAGAGTTAAAAAAGGATTACAGAAGACAGACAATGTAGTGGCAGTATAAGGGGGAACATCATGGGAATTCTGAAAAACATCACAAGCAGAATGGGCAGAAAACAGGAAAAGCAAGAGTACAAGGAGAATGTACAGGAGGAAAAACAGGAACAGAAGCTAAACAGGAAAAATGTAGATATGCATGATAAGATGCAGCGTGAACGATACGTAAAGGCTTGCTTAGAGCAACTTTCGGAGGCTTCTAAGGAACTGGAAACGTTGGAAGCAGAGTACAACATGGTTACTGCAAAGCTGACTGATATGGAGGAAATTGAGGCAATGCCACCGGAGCTGAAGGCACAGCTGGAGGACATTGCAAAACAGGTAGTGGAGCTGGAAAAGAGCCAGCAGAAAAAGAAAGAAAGAAAAAGCGTCATGTCAGAAGAGGAATATGACCATATGGAGCGCATTTCCGAGTATATGCCGGATGCTATAAAAAAGCTGAAAGAAACGGAAGAATATCAGACACTTGTAAAAAATGATTTGGGACGTCTGGATGGAGAAAAACAGGCTTATCTGTTCCGTAAAAATGAATTGGAGACCAATCAGAGAAATATGAAAGGCATGACAGCTATTTGCCTGGGCTCTATGCTGTTACTGATAGTGCTGCTTTCTGTACTGAGCTCGACCATGAATATGGACGTGCAGCTTGGCTATATTATTGCGGTATTGATATCTGCGGCAGCAATGACTTTGGTATATGTAAAATACGAGGAGTCCAAAAAAGAACTGGTGCGTGTAGAAAAAGCAATGAATAAGTTGATTTTGCTGCAAAATACTGTAAAAATCAGATATGTGAATAACACGAATCTGTTAGAATATTTGTATATGAAATATGAAGTAGACCATTCTTCTATGCTACAAAAACTTTGGAAAAAGTATGAGCAGGAACATAAAATCAGAGAAGAGGAAGCACAAATCAGACTGGATATGGATGCCAATCAGGCAGCTTTAGTAAGACTTTTAAGAAGAAGTAAGCTACAGGACCCAAATATCTGGGTGCATCAGGCACAGGCCATTTATGATAATCAGGAAATGGTAGAAATCAGACATAGACTGATTATCAGACGTCAGAAGCTTAGAAAACAGATGGAATACAACGCAAAAGCTGCTCAGGATGCGCAGGAGGAAGTAAAGGATATCGTAGCTAAATATCCGGAATACGCACAAAGAATTCTGGATATGGTTTCTGAATATGAGGCACAAATCGCATAATACTTCAGTGTTGTTACTTAATTTGTACAAAAAGTTTATGGAAAAATCTATTTTTTTCTATATTGCTATGAATCGGAAAGGGTTGTAAATACATTGACTTTGTAAAAGAGCATGTATTATAATTTCTTAGTACGCAAAGAGGTATGTACTCAGTGTACATATCTCTTTTTTTATTAAATTAATAAGGTCTACGAAGCATAGGAGGAACAATCATGCAGGAATTTAAGCCATTCAAAGAAGGAAAAGTACGTGAGGTTTATGATAATGGAGATAGTCTCATTATTGTAGCTACTGACAGAATTTCAGCCTTTGACCACATTCTGAAGAACAAGATTACAAAGAAAGGCGCGATTTTGACTCAGATGTCAAAGTTCTGGTTTGAGTATACCAGGGATGTATTACCAAACCATATGATTTCAGTAGACGTGAAGGATATGCCTGAGTTTTTCCAGCAGGAAAGATTTGACGGCAACAGTATGATGTGTAAGAAGCTGGAAATGCTTCCAATCGAGTGTATCGTGCGTGGATATATTACAGGTAGCGGTTGGGCAAGCTACAAGGAGAATGGCACCGTCTGTGGCATTAAGCTTCCAGAGGGTCTTGTAGAATCACAGAAATTGCCTGAGCCAATTTACACACCAAGTACTAAAGCAGAGCTTGGTGAGCATGATGAAAATATTTCATTCGAACAGAGTATTGAGGTTTTGGAAAAGATTTATCCTGGAAAGGGTGAAGAATACGCTACAAAGATTAAGGATGCGACCATTGCTTTATATAAGAAATGTGCAGAATATGCATTAAGCAAGGGTATCATCATTGCTGATACAAAGTTTGAGTTTGGTTTAAATGAAAATGGTGAGGTTGTTCTCGGCGATGAAATGCTGACACCGGACAGCTCAAGATTCTGGCCATTAGAAGGCTATGAAGCAGGAAAAGGACAGCCTTCCTTCGATAAGCAGTATGTAAGAGACTGGTTAAAGGCAAATCCGGACAGCGATTATTTACTTCCGGAAGAAGTAGTGACAAAGACAGTAGATAAATACAAAGAGGCATTTGCGTTATTAACAGGTAAAGAATTCGTCTAAGGAAAGGTATGTTTATGTACAACGAATCGGAAAAGAACACAAAAAATATGTGTGATGTGCTTGCTGATTGCGATGCAATGGAGGATGCACTTCATGAGGAATGTGGTGTATTCGGTATGTATGACTTTGATGGTAAGGATGTTGCATCTACCATCTATTACGGTTTATTTGCCTTACAGCACAGAGGACAGGAAAGCTGCGGTATCGCAGTTAGTGATACAAACGGACCAAAGGGAAAGGTAGTTTCCTATAAAGGCATGGGACTTGTAAATGAAGTATTTACTCAGGAAAGTCTCGAACCTATGCATGGAGATATTGGTGTAGGACATGTGCGTTATTCTACAGCAGGTGCGTCTACACGTGAAAATGCACAGCCACTTGTTTTAAACTATGTAAAAGGTACATTAGGACTTGCACATAATGGTAATCTTATCAATGCTACAGAACTTCGCAAGGAGTTAGAGTACACAGGTGCTATTTTCCAGACTACCATTGATTCAGAGGTAATTGCGTATCATGTAGCAAGAGAACGTTTAAATACCAATACCGTTGAGGATGCAGTTGTAAGAGCCTGCAGAAAAATTAAGGGTGCATTTTCTCTGGTTATCATGAGCCCAAGAAAATTAATCGGTGCAAGGGATCCGTTTGGCTTCAAACCATTATGTATCGGAAAACGTGATAATGCTTATATTCTTGCATCAGAAACCTGTGCGTTGGAAACAATCGGTGCAGAGTTTGTAAGAGATGTTTTACCTGGTGAGGTAGTAACGATTACACCGGATAAGGGAATTGTTTCAGATATGTCAAATGCGCTTCCAAAAGAAAAAGAAGCAAGATGTATCTTCGAATATATTTATTTTGCAAGACCGGACAGCCATATTGATGGCGTAAGCGTATATGCTTCCAGAATTATGGCAGGAAAGTTCCTTGCGATGGATTCGCCTGTAGAGGCTGATTTGGTTGTTGGTGTACCTGAGTCAGGAAATGCAGCAGCACTTGGTTACTCTTTGCAGTCTGGTATTCCTTACGGTACTGCTTTTGTAAAAAACAGTTACGTGGGAAGAACCTTTATCAAACCAAAACAGAGTAGCCGTGAATCAAGTGTACGTGTGAAACTGAATGTATTAAAGGAAGCAGTAAACGGAAAGAGAATCATCATGATTGATGACTCTATCGTAAGAGGAACAACCTCTGACAGAATTGTGAAAATGCTTCGTGATGCAGGTGCCACAGAGGTGCATGTAAGAATCAGCTCACCGCCATTCTTATGGCCATGTTATTTTGGTACAGATATCCCTGAAAGAGAGCAGTTAATTGCTTACAACAGAAGCATTGAGGAGATTAAAGACATCATCGGTGCTGACAGCTTAGGATATCTGAAACTGGAACGTCTGCACGAAATGGTACAGGGCTTACCAATCTGTAGGGGGTGCTTTACAGGAGAGTATCCGTTAGAGCCACCAACAGAGGATATCCGTGGAGAGTATGATAAATAGAGAAAGGCATGGGATAAAAATGAGTACAGATAGATATACAAGTCCGCTTTCAGAGCGATATGCAAGTAAGGAAATGCAGTACATTTTCTCACAGGATATGAAATTCACAACATGGAGAAAGCTGTGGATTGCTCTTGCAGAAACAGAGATGGAGCTTGGTCTTTCCGAGAATGGAAAACCGGTTATCACTCAGGAGCAGATTGATGAGTTAAAGGCGCATGTAAATGATATCAACTATGATGTTGCAAAAGAGCGTGAAAAGCTGGTTCGTCATGATGTTATGAGCCATGTATATGCTTACGGACAGCAGTGCCCAAAGGCAGCAGGTATCATTCATTTAGGCGCAACCTCTTGTTATGTAGGTGATAATACAGATATCATTGTTATGCGTGAGGCATTAAAGCTTGTACATAAAAAGCTGGTAAATGTCATTGCAGAATTAGCTGGTTTTGCAGAAAAGTATAAGGATTTACCTACTCTTGCATTTACCCATTTCCAGCCGGCTCAGCCTACTACTGTAGGAAAAAGAGCTACCTTATGGGCACAGGAGTTCATCATGGATTTAGAGGACTTAGAGTATGTGATGGGCAGCTTAAAGCTTTTAGGTTCTAAGGGAACAACAGGTACACAGGCAAGCTTTTTAGAGCTTTTCAACGGTGACCAGGAAACAATCGATAAGATTGACCCAACGATTGCAAAGAAAATGGGCTTTGAGGAGTGCTATGCAGTTTCAGGACAGACCTACTCCAGAAAAGTAGATACCAGAGTAGCAAACATTTTAGCCGGCATCGCAGCTTCTGCACATAAGATGTCAAACGATATTAGATTATTACAGCATTTAAAGGAAGTAGAAGAACCATTCGAGAAGAATCAGATTGGTTCCTCAGCTATGGCATATAAGAGAAATCCAATGAGAAGTGAGCGTATTGCATCCCTATCACGTTATGTCATGATTGATGCGTTAAATCCGGCGATTACTTCTGCAACACAGTGGTTTGAGAGAACCTTGGATGACTCAGCAAATAAGAGATTATCCATTCCGGAAGGATTTTTGGCAATCGATGGTATTCTTGATTTATGCTTAAATGTTGTGGATGGACTTGTTGTTTATGACAAGGTTATCACAAAGAGACTTATGTCAGAGCTTCCATTTATGGCAACAGAAAATATCATGATGGATGCGGTAAAGAACGGTGGAAATCGTCAGGAGCTTCATGAAAAGATTAGAACACTTTCTATGGAAGCCGGTAAAAATGTAAAACAGGAAGGTAAGGAAAATAACCTTCTTGAATTAATCGCTGCAGACCCTGAGTTTAACCTGACAATCGAAGAATTACAGGCAACCATGGACCCATCTAAGTATGTGGGACGAGCACCAATTCAGGTAGAAAAATTCTTAGCCAATGTCGTAAAACCAATTTTGGATAAAAACAAAGAAGAATTAGGCGTAAAGGCTGAGATTAATGTGTAAGTTTTTCAATTAAGATAAAAAAGGGGGGCTGTGAAAAAAGCACTTGATGCTGGAACAGTTCCCTAAATAGCAAACGAG
>CAMBAN010000115.1 GCA_945864145.1 uncultured Lachnospiraceae bacterium
GACAGATTTATTTATGCTTTCAATAAGGTCATCAGAGCTTTTAAAACGAACCAGAAGCGAATAATGATGTCTATAGGTATTGATTGTTCGCTCCGACAAATTTCTTACTGTACAACTCCGTATAAACATTTCAAATGCTTCTTGAACTGTGAGTTGCTTATTCCTTCCCATACCAATTTTTGTTTTCATTTCGTTTACCTCCAAATGCATCAGATTACTTATAAGATTACAAAATAATCTGACGAGTCTAGAGCTAACAAAAACACACAAAAAAAGCATCAACCTTACCAGAAAGTCTAGTAAAATCAATGCTTCTAATGCAGGAGATGGGACTTGAACCCACACGAGGTCGCCCTCGTCAGATTTTGAGTCTGATGCGTCTGCCATTCCGCCACTCCTGCACGCTATTAACAACAAGTTGTCTTAGCGACATGGATTATATTATCATAGGTGAACATAAAACGCAAGCTTTTTTTTCATTTATTTTTCAATACTGGTATTTATTTTCTTTGAAAGCTATCATCATTTCATTCGTCAGACTCACATCGTCAAAAGTGACAGTCATATCTTCTCTGTTTACCCACTCTGCCACAGACAATTCCTCCTCGTCCATGCGAATTGTGTCTTCTCCATCCAATTCGCAGAAAAAGCCCATTAAAAGGGTGTCGGAAAAGGACCATGGCTGACTTTTATAATATCGAATATTTTTTACTCTTAAGCCAACCTCTTCCATGACCTCTCTTTTTACGGTTTCCTCGACTGTTTCTCCGATTTCTGTAAATCCGGCTATCAATGCATATTTTTTATAATCTCTTCCCGCATATTTTGTCATCAGGATACGATTTTTATCTGTCAAAGCAATAATCACAGCCGGAGAAATTTTAGGGTAATGCATTGCATTGCAGGATGGACATCTCATCATCCTTTCCTTATGGTCATGCACCAGTTCTGTACCACAATGTCCACAATATTTTGTATTCTCATACCAATTAGCAAGCTGACATGCTGTAATGCCTGCAAATGCCTGCTCCTTGGGTTTTGCTGTACGAAACACATTCTGATTTTCATAAGTATATCCCTGCAGTAGTTCATCAGGTAAAGACATACTTCTGCAAAGGAAATATTTTTTTTGGTTTTCCCCGTCTCCTATTGCAAAGAGATAAATGATATCTTCTATTTTTACATAATTGCTAACCTCGCCATAGGTAAAAAAGGTAATGTTGTCCTCCTGTTTTTTCAAAAGTACACTTCTATCTTTCACAAACATGCAATAATCTGAAGATTTTGGTTTTTGTTCTTTATACTCATTATGATAGACTTCACAAATGTCCTGAATCATACTATACAAATCTCCATTTTCTGTCGTATTTTATTCTGAGTATACAACATTATCTCCAAAATGAAAATAAGAAACCTGTACGTATCCTGACGTTCCGATTCCCTCATGGAAACAGAATAATCCCTCTTTTGCTCCTACCCAGCGCCCTGCCTTTGCTTCAAAGCTATAAGCCTTCGTAAATGACTGACCATCTAAGCTGTAAGATAAGATTACTTCTTCTCTTGGAATAGGGAAGGCATATGGTCCTTCTGTATTTTCTTCTACAGAAGGAAGCTTTTTCACCTCAAGTGCAAAGAAAAGTTCTTTTGTGTTTTCTGACACACTTGTCACATTTTCAATTTTATCTGTTGAAAAAGCCTGTTCCTTATCAAATTGCTGCTCACCGTAAATTCGTACAAGTGCTGTTCCATTCTCTGTTTTGTACACGCCCAGTGCACCATAAGCTACACCCATATTGATGACACCGGCAACATCCCCAACCTGCATATTACCGATACCCATTTTTGCCACTGCCGTAAACTCAGGCATATGCCATTTCTGTAACAATAGATTTGGGATATCTGCAATAGATGCTGCTTCCCTTTGCACCGCATATAAGGTCAAATGGTTTTCCTTATCAATCGTATACCAACCTCTTTGTGGATTTGCATTCCACTGCCATTGCAGTCCAAGTTCATCATTCGTGAAATCATCTTCTGCAGCCACGCACATTTTCGGATATACTTTACCCACATTTGGCTTTTTACAGGTCATAACCGGCTTTTCATCTGCAAATACAGGCCAGTCATTTTCCCATGTAAACGGCTGCAAATGTACAATTCTTCCTGCTGCATACACGTCCTGAAAATGTAAAAACCAATCCTCACCTGACGGAGTTGTCACCCAGGCTCCCTGATGAGGTCCATTCACCGGCGTGTCCTTCTGCATTAGCACATTTTTATATTCGTATGGTCCCCAGATATTCTTACTTCGCATCACTACCTGCCAGCCCTGTTTTACACCGCCAGCCGGAGCAAAAATGTAATAATACCCATTTCTTTTATACATCTTTGGTCCTTCGATTGTTACTTGATTTTCCTGATTACCGTCAAAAATATGTTTTCCTTCTCCAATCATATGCAAACAGTCCGGTGTTATCTCGCATAAATGTAAAATACTTTTGAAGCCAATACGGCTTTTTGCAAAAGCAGATACCATATAAGCCTTTCCATCTTCATCCCAAAACGGACATGGGTCAATCCAACCCTTTCCCTGGTACAGGCAAGTCGGTTCCTCCCACTTTCCCCATGGGTCCTTTGTCTTTACCACATAAATCCCTTCATCCGGCATCGGAAAGAAAATAATATACTCTCCCTCGTGGTATCTGATAGCCGGCGCCCAAACGCCACAACCGTGTCTTGGCTTTGCAAACTGCTCTCCCGGCACTTTATCAATCGCATAATTTATTAATTCCCAGTTCACCAAATCCTTTGAATGTAAAACAGGAAGTCCCGGTGCATTGCAAAAGCTTGATGCTACCATAAAGTAATCCTCTCCAACTCTGCACACATCAGGGTCTGAATAATCTGTATAAAGAACAGGATTTGTATATGTACCATCTCCATTATCTGCATTCCAATATTTGTTATCTACTATCATCGCATTTACCCGCCTTTCTACTTTCAGTATATCAGCATATGTCATGAAAGCTAGGTCACTATCTTAGTAATTTGTGCCAAAAATTGTGATTGTTGTTTACAATGTGCCATTTATTTTCTAAACTATAAGTAATAATTTGTGGCTCATTTGAGCAACTCCATACAAACGAAAGGAAAAGACAGCATGAACTTTTTTTATCAATCCCGTGTAGAATCCTTTAGTAGTTTTGTGTCCAATGACAATACCTATCCTGCCCATTTGCACAGACAGGTAGAAATTATGTTCGTCATTGCAGGTGATTTGGAAATCACCATTGAAGACCAGACCCATGCACTGTCTAAAGGAGACCTTTCCATTACCTTTCCCGATAAAATCCATTCCCTGCATACGTCTCATTCCAGTCGCGTGCTCCTGATGGTATTTGATATTGATTTTTTGCAGGACTTCAGAAAAGCTTTTTCCGATTTTATCCCGAATGACCCCATTCTATATGTTGGTCAGTTGACAGAGCACGGAAAAAACGCATTGTCCTGGTTGATTTCTCTTTCCAAAAACATGAATGCCACTGCAGATATGCCAAATATTAAAGAGCTGCCAAATCATCCTGTAATTTCAGACACCACAAAAATTGTAGATGAGCAAAATGATATTTCTCCTAATCTTTTATATACAAAAAGCTACTTAACGATATTACTGACAGATATTTTTTCTGTACTTACTTTAAGCAAAAGAAATACCTGCACTGATAAAAACATTTGTGAAAATATTTTGATTTACTTAGACCAGCACTTTCAGGAAAATATTTCTTTAGAGAGTACCGCCAAGGCACTTGGTATCAGCAGATTTTATCTTTCACAGATATTTTCCAGTAAGCTGCACACTTCTTTTCCGTCTTATGTTACAGCAAGACGCTTAGACTATGCAGAAAAGCTTTTGACTACTACCAATAGGCGGGGTACGGAGATTGCGGGTGGGGGCGGGGGGTGTGGTCGGGGTGGGTTTTTGTAGTCCACGTACTTTTTTTCGCAGTTTTCAGAACGCTTACCAGATTACACCACATCAATATCGAAAAAATCATAACAAATTTATTTCATAACAAAAAGAGGATTGCTTTTTTACCGCAATCCTCCTTTTTGTTATCATAATTAATGATGGAATAATCTGATACCTGTGAAGCACATAGCTATCTGATATTTATTACAGGTTTCAATGACATTATCATCACGAATGGAACCACCTGGCTGTGCAATGTAAGAAACACCACTTCTGTGCGCTCTTTCCACATTATCACCAAATGGGAAGAAAGCATCGGAACCAAGTGACACGTCTGTCAGTTTATCAAGCCATGCACGTTTTTCTTCTCTTGTCAATACTTCCGGCTTTTCTGTGAAGAAGTTTTCCCAAACGCCATCTGCAAGTACATCCATATAATCATCACTCATATAAACATCAATCGTATTATCTCTGTCTGCACGTCCGATTTTTTCCTTAAATGGTAAATTTAATACCTTTGGATTCTGACGTAAGAACCAGTTATCTGCCTTATTTCCTGCAAGTCTTGTACAATGAATACGTGACTGCTGTCCTGCACCGATACCGATTGCCTGTCCGCCCTTTACATAGCATACAGAGTTAGACTGTGTATATTTTAAGGTAATCATAGCAATTGCTAAATCGATTTTTGCAGACTCTGGAATTTCCTTATTTTCAGTTACCACATTAGCAAATAACTCATCATTGATAACAAGCTCATTTCTTCCCTGTTCAAAGGTCACGCCGTAAACATCCTTTGTTTCAATCGGATTTGGAACATAGGAAGGGTCAATTTGGATAACTGCATAATTTCCTTTTTTCTTTTCCTTTAACATTTCTAATGCTTCCGGTTCATAACCCGGTGCAATAATACCATCTGAAACCTCACGTTTAATCAATCTTGCTGTGTCTACATCACATACATCTGATAAAGCAATAAAATCTCCAAAGGAAGACATTCTGTCTGCGCCTCTTGCTCTTGCATAAGCGCTTGCCATGGCAGAAAGCTCTCCCATGTCATCTACCCAGTAAATCTTTCTTTCTACTTCATTTAAAGGAAGTCCTACTGCGGCACCTGCAGGTGATACATGTTTAAAAGAAGTTGCTGCAGGAAGTCCTGTTGCCTTCTTTAATTCTTTTACTAACTGCCATCCGTTAAAAGCATCCAGGAAATTGATATAGCCTGGTTTTCCGTTTAATACCGTAATAGGAAGCTCTCCATCCTTCATAAAGATACGGGATGGCTTCTGATTTGGGTTACATCCATATTTTAATTCTAATTCCTTCATATGTTTTCCTCACTTTGCTAAACGCTTACTTATTCTTGTTGAAAATCTTTGTTTCATAGTTTCCTGTTGCAATATCAATATATCTGATAAATAAAGAAACTTTATTATCCGCATTTAAGCTGTTCCATACCGTATTTGCAAACTCATCCATATCATTTGGAATTGCCACAAGCTTTGGTTCTCCCTCAAAGCTTGGCAGTGGATTGCCATCACATTTATAAGTATGGATAAAATGACCTTCTCCGGCAACAGGGTTGTCATAAGAAAATGTATATCTGTTACACTGGTCAGGATTTCCATTGTTGCTCTTTAAAATTGACATTTCATAGCTATAGCTTCCATTTTCTACTGTAAGTACGCTGGAAATTCTAGGTGTATAATTTGGTGCATCCGGCTCGAACTCTCTGGTTCTTAAAGCCTGCTCAAAAGTAAGTCCATTTCCCATCAAATCATATACTGTATCAGTCTGGTCACCATTGGTAACAATTGTCTGATTTCCTAGTACACGAACAGGTGCATAGATAATCAAGCTAGGGTCACTTAACTTAGAAGGATCAAACGCCTGGGTACGAATACCCTTTCCTTCCTCCACAAAAACTCTGTTTCTACTGTTTTCACTTCTACCCATAATAAAATATGCGATAGCAGCTTTGGTACCGTCCGGAGTTCTTCCTACTACAATACCTCTTCCAGGATAAGCATTTGCCTGCAACTCATTTGCTAAAGAAATTTTTTCCATACTCTACTTCCTTTCTTTGTTAGCGCCAGTATCTACACAAAAAGAATGTACCTTGGCACATCCTCACGGAGTGTTTTTTATGCACTAGTGCATAAAAAAACCGTCTGGGCGCACTTTTAAATGCTGCCCAGGCGGTCGGCAATTCTCTCTATTATACACTCCCTGTAGGTCATCCTACACAGTATTACTGTTTCCGCCAGTCGTGTATCTGAGGCTATCTTATCGAAAAACAAACCACTTGGCAAGACTTTTTTTATTTTTCTTCCGAATAAACTTCTTTTTCCACCATTTTTTTTGAAATTTCTCTACCATGTGACGGTAAAAACCACTCGCACTTCTCCTGTAAGAGCTTTTTCCATGATACTTCTACCAGTCCCGGCTGATTTGCCCACATGAGTTTTACATGAAAGGCTCCGCTTCGTTTCATCATATCTCCCACAATAGCCAGTTCTTCATCAATCAAAATACTGATGCTTCCTTCTGAATGTCCCGGTGTTTCTATCAGCTTAATATATTCATTCCATATTACAGGCTCTGTGAAAGTCAATGCTTTTGCCTCTCTGCAGGCAGGATATTTATTAAGAAAAGGAATGTATGCTACCAGCTTTTCTATCCAATGCATCGCCGGACTTGCCGCATTGGGTATCAGGCAATCCCCCGTCTGTACAAAATGCAATTCACTATCATGTACATATACCGGGCAATCATATTCCTGAGCAAACCACGCAACTGCTTCTACGTGATTAATATGAGAATGTGTCAAAATAATTCCTGTCAGTTCAAAAATTTCACATTCTTCCAGCTGCTTTTGAATCTTATGTCTATGGAGCATTGTTGATGTATCAACAAGCCATTTTTCCTGATCTGTCACAATGGCAAAACAATTACATCTTGGACTTTCCAAACGATATACCGTAATTCCATGTTTTGTAATCCATTCTTTCATATCTCTATTCCTATCTTACAAAAATAGCTTATCGGACAATCCCGATAAGCTATCATACCACATTATTTACATAATAAAAATCTTTTTTATAAACATTTAACTTTTTGTAAATAATTTAGACTATATTTTGTACATTTTATACAATATTCTACACCAAATTATTTAGAATTCCTGCCATTGCAAAGGTTAAAGTGCGAAGTGCTTCCTGATATTTGTACTCAACATTTTTTGCCAGGATACCACTGATACTGGATAAAATAATCCATATACTCTGAGCTGCTTCCTGACTGCTTTTTGCTGCATTCACATCGCCCTTTTCTTTTCCCTTCTCAATCATATCTGTCAATTCTTCTAAAATCTCATTTTGAATACCATCCTCGGTAATTTGATATAGACTGGTATAGTATTGATAGTATGCATTTCTTTCATAAACATAAGTAAATGCAGACTTTACAAAGCTCTGCATACGTTCAGGGAAAGAAGCCCCCTCCGGAATGTCAGCCTTTGCATGAGATATCAGCTCTTCATTGCATTTTCCAGATACAATAAAATTTATTTCATCTACATCACGAAAACGATTATAAATAACTCTTCTATCACAATTCAGTTCTTTACAAATTCTGGTTACTGTTAACGCGTCTGGGCCTTCCTTACAACCAATATTGACAGCCAAATCTATGATTCTTGTACTTGTTTCGTCTTCTATTCTTTTTCCTTTTGAAAACGCCATCCTCCAAACCTGTCCTTTCTATCGTCCTTGCACGCTATATTTTAGCTAACCCACCTACTACTATATTATCAGACTTTTAAAAAATGTACAAGTTATTTTCAGTTTGTTAGATGTTTACATTTTATTTTTTCAAAATATAAAAACTTGTTTAGCAGCATTCTATAGTTCCACTACTGAACTCACACTTTCCCAATTACAAAAAAAAAGAAAGCAATGCATCCTGATTTTGTCAAAATGCACTGCCTTCGTGTTACTTACAAAGTCTTTGCCCTCTGTTCGATATTACGTTGGAAATTAACAACATCATGATAATATTCTTCATCCATATAAGAAGAAGTAATCATAAAATCCGCAGTTGCCTTATTATTTGCAATAGGAATATCATATACCTGTGCAATTCTAAGTAATGCTTTTACATCCGGATCATGCGGCTGTGCTGCTAACGGATCAGAAAAAAATACGACAAAGTCTACTCTTCCTTCTACAATCTTTGCACCAATCTGCTGGTCACCACCAAGAGGACCGCTATTATATCCGCGAACCGGTAAGCCTGTTGCTTCCGTAATCATTCTGGCTGTTGTACCTGTACCGCAAAGAAAATGTTTTTTCAAAATTTCCTTATTTGCCTCGCACCAGGCAATCAATTCCTTTTTCTTACTGTCATGGGCAATCAGAGCAATATTTTTCTGTCTTCCAATTGTCAAAGTTATTTTTTCATCACTCATTTGTATACCTCCACTACTTTAGAAATGCCTTCTAAGGTCATTACAAAAGTATTTTAGCATATCCCGGTATTACTCTGCAATTGCATTTCCTGTATATAATTGATAATATCTGCCTTTCTTTTCAATCAAATCATCATGGGAACCACGTTCAATAATGCGTCCCTGCTCTAAGACCATAATGCAATCACT
>CAMBAN010000116.1 GCA_945864145.1 uncultured Lachnospiraceae bacterium
GTAATGCGACTGTTGTCAAAAGCCAGACATTTTCATCCGGTACTGACTCACCAAAGAATGGGCTGAACTTTTCGCTCATAGCATCATTTGCGATAACGAGTGGTGTATCGCTGCCTGTGCTTGATTCAGCTGCTGCTTCTGTAGAAGCTTCTGTTGTAGCTGTTGTCTCAGGTGTAGTTGTGTTGTCAGAAGAAGAAGAACCACATCCTGTTACCAAACCAGCTACCATTGCACCTGTTAATAACAGTGCAAGTGCTTTTTTGTTTTTCATAACATATTCCTCCTGTTATTTATTTATGTTTCAACCTTGACGCAAGGATAAAACCGATTTAAATGAGCCTGTTTTCGGAAGCCTCTGTGTAAAGACCTCCATACATATGGTCATAGCTCTTACCAAATACCAATACTACAGCAATAATCACGATATGCAGAACAAAGTACAAAGCTTCCCTGCCCACCTGCATGACAGATGCATGCAATATCATATATACAATATCCAAAATTGCACTGAGTGATGTAAAAATCAAAATGCCATAGCAGGAACGTCGCATACGCTCCATCCCTCTTTCAAAATGTGCCTTCTGCATTTTTAACGGTGATTGTGCATACGTAGAAGCACCCATAAAAAAATATGCCATCGGGATATATATCATAAAATAAGGAAAGACAATCCATGCTGTACGCGAAGAATCCTGATTTAAACATCCATTCAAAATCTGTAAAGCAAACAAGACAATGGCAAAGCAGAAATTGATGATTGCTGTCTTATTCTTTTGTTTTTTGTTGAAGGGAAGGATATAATACTCTCCCACATAACAGATATCATCTACAATTCTGCCCTTCGCATTTAACCTTGGAGCAAAAGAGTAATCGTCTTTGTACGGATTTTTCATGCTGATACCTCTCTGGATTTTATGTCCACTAATCTGCATTAACGCTTTATTGCGTCAAATTATTTGCGTGTAATATAAAAAAAGTGCCGTCAGACTTCTTTGTCTATTGCACTCCAAGTATCTTATCATCTCAAGTATATACACATTTGTTCGTTCCCGACGAACACATGCTTTATTATACATATCAAATTCTTTTTGTCAACCTGTTGGTTTTTTTGCGTTTTTTGTATTTTTATACTCATTTTACTCTATATTAAATAAATATGCACCATAGCATACGAATATGGTGCATATTCTGTCTAATATTTGTACATTTATGCATTTAGAAAAATCAAAAATGTTAAAAAAAGTCAATTCCCTTTACATTTCAAGCTCTGCCTTTGCCTGCGCAACTGCTTCTCTTTCATCATAATGGTATTTAACGCCCTTGATTTCCTGATAATTCTCATGTCCTTTGCCCAATAGCACAATCATATCTCCCTTTTGCGCATGAGCAAGACAGTACTTAATTGCTTCCTTTCTGTCCTCAATTTCGATATACTTGCCATTGCTTCTTGCAAGACCTACCTTAATATCTGCATTGATGTCCTTGATTTCTTCATCACGGGGATTGTCACAGGTCAGTACACACAAATCAGCAAGCTCACCTGTTACCTCACCCATATCATAGCGGCGAAGCTTGGAGCGGTTTCCACCGCCTCCATAAATACAAATCAGACGGTTTGGATGATACTCTAATAAAGTAGTTAAAATACTTCTTGTGCTTACTTCATTATGTGCATAATCAATAATCACCGTAAAGTCCCTGGAAACTGGTACCATCTCCACACGTCCCTTTACTGCTACCTTTTCCAGTCCCTGTAAAATATCTGCATCTGAAGCTCCGCACAGATGGCATACAAGCATGGTAACGAGTGCATTATAAACACTGAATCTGCCCGGTATATAGACCTTTGCCTTTACTGTCATGCAGCCTCTTGTAGAAAACTCCATGCCAAGCTTACCTTCTTCGTGCAGAAAATCAATGTTCTCAGCCACAAGGTCGGCATCTGTCAAAGTTGAAAAAGTCTTCACCTCACAGGTATGACCTTTCAATATGCCTTCTACATGCTCATCATCCTGATTCACAATACCTACCTTACAGTTTTGAAACAACATGCTCTTACAGAACATATACTCTTCAAAGGATGCATGCTCATTTGGTCCAATGTGGTCCGGGGAGAGATTTGTAAATACACCATAATCAAAGGTAATGCCTGCTACACGGTCAAGCTTAAAGCCCTGTGAGGCTACCTCCATCACAACATATTCACAGCCCTCATTTACCATTTCACGAAACAGCTTATGAAGCTCATAGGACTCCGGTGTTGTATTTTTTGTAGGAAGCATCTTATCGCCAACTAAAGCACCGATAGTTCCAATCAGCCCTACCTTTTTACCGGCTGCTTCCAGCACACTTTTTACCATATAAGTAGTGGTGGTTTTTCCTTTAGTACCTGTAAGACCGATTGTGGTAAGCTCACGAGCCGGATATCCAAAAAAGGCTGCTGACATATACGCCAGTGCTTTTCTTGCCAGCGGTACTTGAAGCACTGTGATATCATCCGGAATATTTTTTGCTTCCTCTGCTCTTTCTACAACAATCGCTGCTGCACCTTTTTCTATGGCATCAGGAATGTACTTATGTCCATCTGTCACAGCACCTACCATACATACAAACATAGTACCCTGTTCAATTTTTCTGGAATCGTAGATAATATCCTTTATTTCTGTATCCAAAGAGCCCTGTAAACAGGTATATTCCATTTCCTTAACTATTTCTGATACCTTCATTTTATATCTCCTCATTATATTCAATTTCTGATTCAAACACAAAATGTGACGGTCCTGTCATAAACATATGCCCCGTTTTTTCGTCCCATTCAATATTTAATGGACCGCCGATCTGCTCTACTGTTACTTTTCTGTCAAGTCTGCCTGTAAGTACCCCTGCTACAACCGCAGTACAACAGCCTGTGCCGCAGCCAATCGTCTCTCCTGTACCACGTTCCCATTCACGGATTTTGGCATTGTTTCTATCTACCAGTTCTACAAAAGTAACATTCGTCTTTTTCGGGAAAAGTTCTGTCTTATATTCGATGGTTTTTCCGTATCTTTCTACATCCAAATCAGCCACACTGTCTACATACATGGCTACATGCGGATTGCCCCATGACACACTTGTCATATGGAAGGTCTTATCCAGAATTTCTACCGGCTGCTCCACAAACTCAGGAAGCTCTGTATTTACAGGAATTCTTTTTACATCCATCACAGGTGCACCAATGTCTGCACGAATATTACATACATAACCGTCTTCACCAATAAATAAATTCAATTTCTGCATACCGCCCAGTGTCTCAATGACCAAATCTGTCTTAGTCGTAAGCTTGTGGTCATAAACATATTTTCCAACGCTTCTTAACGCATTGCCACACATTTCTCCTTCTGTTCCATCAGGGTTAAACATACGCATGCGAAAATCTCCCTTATCTGATGGGCAGATTAATACCATACCATCCGAGCCAATCGCAAAATGTCTGTTGCTGACAAAACGCGCAAGCTCCGGTAAGCCTGGAAGATTTTGATGAATCGCATCTATATATACATAATCATTCCCAAACGCCTGCATTTTTGTAAATTTTATTTTCATAGTAACCTCCATTTCTCCGCCGGATAGCGACACAAATTGCTGTGAAAAAGCATCTATTCTTCAAACTTTTGACGAAAATTCAGCTTGCATCGGTTAGACGCAAGCTGATAAATTTATGAGTTCATTGCACGGTCAAGGTCAGCGATAATATCGTCTACATTCTCGATACCTACTGACATACGTAAGAAGCTTTCTGTAATACCTAATGCTTCCTTCACATCCTTTGGCGTATCCTCATGTGTCTGTGTAGTTGGATATGTGATTAAAGTCTCTGTACCGCCAAGGCTCTCTGCAAACATAATCATATCTACATCCTTTAAGATTTTTCTTGCAGTTTCTGCGCTGTCTACCGCAAAAGAAATCATACCGCCAAAGCCTGTAGTCTGCTTTATTGTTGTAGCATAATCTTTATGGTCTTCAAAGCCTACATAATATACTTTCTTTACCTTTGGCTGGCTGCGAAGCCACTCGGCAACCTTTTTTGCATTTTCATTATGTCTGTCCATACGAACTGCCAGAGTCTTTAAGCCACGTAAAACAAGCCATGCATCCATTGGAGCCAGCTGACTTCCATGGGATTTGATATGCACATGGATTTGTTCTGCAAGTTCTTCATTATCTTTTACCACAACGATTCCTGAAAGTGCATCATTATGTCCGCCTAAGTATTTTGTTGAGCTGTGTGTAACAATATCTGCACCAAGCTCTAACGGTCTTTGGAAATATGGTGTTAAGAAGGTATTGTCTACCACTGTTAACGCACCAATGCTCTTTGCAATTTCTGAAACAGCCTTAATATCTGCTACCTTCATCAATGGATTTGTCGGTGTCTCTAAAAAGAACATTTTTGTCTCTGGTCTGATGGCTGCCTTTACTGCCTCTAAATCTGACATATCTACATAAGTATGGGTAATACCATACTTTCCAAATATGTCGCCAACAATTCTAAAGGTTCCGCCGTAAATATCATCTGTTAAAATAATATGGTCTCCCGGATTTAAAAGAGAAAATACTGCCATATTGGCTGCCTGACCGCTTGAGAAAGCAAAGCCCTTAATACCGCCCTCTAAAATAGCCATCGTTCTTTCAAGCTCTTGTCTTGTTGGGTTTTCCAATCTGCTGTAAGCAAATCCTGTTGACTGTCCAAGCTCAGGATGTCTGTAAGTCACAGCCTGAAAAATCGGCATACTTACCGCACCTGTAAGTGGCTCTGTTCCCAATGCTCCATGTACTGCCTTTGACTCAAAATGTAACTCTTCTTTTCTACTAAAATCATTATAATTGCTAAAATTCTTCATAGTTTCTCCCTATTGTTTGGTTTTCTATTTATACTACATGTCTGATACTTCTTTGTTGTCATTTTGACCAGATAAGTCATTTCTTACTTTACCATGAAATGCCCTACTTGTTAACCCCATTATATATAACATTCATAGTCAAATAAAGAGCCAAAAATGCTTTTTATATTGCAAAAAATGCTATTTATGTTACAATATTTTTAACAAATGCAGGCAGGAGGAGCATATGAAGCAGTATGAAAAAGCAGGATATTTGAATCAGGAATTTCGCATTTTTCATTTAAAGAGCGAAGAACAAAAAGAATATGCATTTCATTACCACGATTTTCATAAAGTTGTATATCTAATAAGCGGAAATGTTACTTATAATATAGAAGGAAAAAATTATCAACTCAAAGCAAATGATTTTGTGCTGGTAAATAAAGGGGAAGTGCATAGACCTGTGGTACATTCCACAGAACCCTATGAAAGAATTATTTTATATATTTCTCCGGAGCTGCTGCAAAAATACAGTAATGAATCCTATCATTTGGAGGACTGCTTTGTACGCTCCAAAAAGGAACAGCTCCATGTACTGCATACAAATACTGCCAAAGAAAACCTGTTAGTTTCCTTATGCCATGCTTTGGCAAATACACTGACAGATACAGAATATGCAAGTGAGCTGCATCAAAGAGTGCTCTTTTTAGAGTTTCTTGTCCAGTTGAACCGCACCCTGCAAAAAAACAGCACTGATATTTCTGACACATCTGTCGGAAATGAAAAGATTTTAGCAGTTCTTACCTATATAAATAGTCATTTAACAGAAGAAATCTCTATAGATTCTCTGGCAGAGCAGTTTTTTACCAGCCGCTACTACCTCATGCACAGCTTTAAGCAGGAGACAGGCTATACCATTGGTCAATATCTGACTACCAAGCGCCTGCTTTATGCACAGGAGCTTATAAAAAATGACATGCCTGTCACTGAGGCATGCCTTACCTGTGGATTTCAAAATTATTCAACCTTTTCGAGAGCCTATAAGAAAAACTTTGGTGTATCTCCTACCGGGCAAAAGCAACAAAGCAGTCGTTTGCAGCTCTCCTCCTTTGAATAACTATACACCACTAATCATAGATACAATCGGCATGGTAACAACAGAAAAAAGAGTTGTTACTGCAACACCCTTAGATGCAATCGCTGCATTCTCTCCAGAGCCTGCTGCTAACATTGCTGTCATGCTGCCAACCGGAGTCGCAAGCATGACCAGACAAACACCTGTAAGCATTGGTGATAAACCAAGCTGATTGATAAATGCCATACCAATAATCGGTAAAAGCAACAGCTTTATTGCGGTAAACAGCATCAGCTTCTTATCTGCAAACAGCTCTTTCAGTCTCATATTTGCCATTGCATCTCCAATGACCAGCATACTAAGAGGTGCCGTCAAACTACCAAGTCTGTCAATGGCATCCTCCAAAAAAATCGGCACTGTCGGTCTGACAAAATAAAGAATAATGGCAATGATACAGGCAACAACACCGATGTTAAGGATTTTTTTCAACGGAAATTTTTTTTCCGTTTTCTCTTCTTTGTTTCCCTCAAGCATGCTTATTCCATAAGTGTAAATCAACAGGTTATATGGCAGTGTGAAAATGGCAGCATACAGTACTGCTTCATTTCCATACATAGCCGAAAGAAGTGGAAATCCCATAAAACCAATATTGGAAAAGACCACCATTACTTTATAGACGCCTCTTTTTTCCTTTGGTATGCGAAGCACTCCTGGTACAATTTCTGCTAATAGCAAAAGTACCGCATAAGTACCAATCGCCAATCCAAAGGTCAATGCCAAATCACTGCCGGGTACGGTAGATTCTGTATTAATCACAGATGATAAAATGCAAGCCGGGTTTGCTACATTTACAACAATTGCCGAAAGGATACGGCTGCCTTCTGCATTGATAAGTCCAATTCTGCGGCAAAGAAACCCAACCATCATAATCAAAAATAATACCATCATCTGTTGTAATAATACCATAATTTCATTCCTTACATTTATGCAGAAACCGTCTCTGCTCCAATAATCTTATTTTCATCAAACAGAATGGTACCATCCTCCATTAAAAAACAAGGAATTCCAATATATCCATCCTCTTTGATATTTTTAAACTCAGGTCTGTTATCACGAAGCTGTAAAAAGAGCTTTAAATTCTCAGTTGAACCTGTAATATCAACGTATTCGAAAGGAATACATGCCTGCTTTAATACACTCTCTGCTTCCAAACAATCCGGACATAATCTTGTTCCAATAAATTTCATATCACTTACCTTGCCTTTCTAACTAAAATGACGATTGAACAAGTTCAAAAATTGAACTTTGTTTAATCTGTAACCCATACTATTTTTCAAGAGATTGTTCGCATATTTATACAATTTTCTCTTGCTTGTATATTACGTTATTATTTTAACAATGTCAAGATAGCAGACAATTTTACGTGATTTTCATCTTATTTTACATAAATTACATTTGTATACAAAAATTTTTTGTCATGTTTCTATAAAAATACAATCTACAGAAAACCAAAGCCTTTGCATAGAAAAATCGTTAAAAACAGCGTAAATACAGAGAAAAGCGAGGTCCATACTACCAGCTGTCCTGCAAGCTGTCCATCATTATCCATAGCCTCTGCCATAATCGCACTCGAAACGGCAACAGGTGTGCCAAATAAAGCAATGAGTGCTGCAAAGGTAGCGGCATCAAAGGAAAACACACCAAGACTTGTCAGTAATGCTGCGCTGCCAATACCAATCACTGGTCCCATTATGATTCTTCCAACGGTTGCCATCATAATCTGCTTACGATAGCCTGCGATTTTTTGAAACTCAAACTGTCCTCCTAGCACTAAAAGAGCAAGCGGTGTTGCCGTTTTTGCAATATAGGCAATCGTAGTCTGCACAAAAGTAAACCGTGCAAATATTGTGTTTTCTAAATGTACATAGGGCCTTACAAGAACCACTAAAATACCGGAAACCACACCAATAATCAAAGGATTTTTCACAATGCCAAGCAGAATTTTTTTAGCAGATAAATCTGAGGTTTTTCCACCATAAACAGAAAGCACTACCACTGCTAAAATATTGTAAACAGGAATCGTAAAGGCAGATAAAATTGCTGCAATCCGCACACCCTCTGCACCTGCAATCAGCTCTGCCAAGGGTACTCCAATCAATGCAAAATTGGAACGAAATACACATTGCAATACAACGCCCTTTTGCTTTCTCTCCGGAACAAACAGTGTCATCAGAATACCCAGAAGTACTAATAGTACAATGACACCCATTGAAAAGCCTACTGCATCCCAGGAAATCTCCTGCAGGCTTTCAATGTCTGTAATGTTTTTAAATAAAAGTACAGGCAGACTCAAATGAAAAACCAGCTTGTTTGCATATTTTAAAAATTCTTTGTTGATAAACTGTATGCGCTTTAGCCAATAACCTAATAAAATTAATAGTATTAATGGCATAATCGCATTGAATGAAAAAATAAAAATAGATACTGTATTCATAATACTTTTATCATACATCCTCTTTTTTTATTATGCAACATCATAGAAAAGGGGCTGTGAAAAAAGCACTTGATGCTGGAACAGTTCCCTAAATAGCAAAC
>CAMBAN010000117.1 GCA_945864145.1 uncultured Lachnospiraceae bacterium
ATTTTGAATTACTGTTAGAAGGTAACTGCCAACTGGCGATTGAAAATGCCATGATTTATCATAATCCGGAAATAAAAGAACAGCTTGAAAAAACAGGAATTCCTGTTATGGTCGAGCTTTCCAGCTACGAGACTCATCCACTTGGCAGGATGGAGTGGGTAAAATTTTATGGGGCACTACTCAATAAAGAGGAAGAGGCAAATGCTTTTTTCGAAGAACAGACAAAACATATACAGGAGTTAGAAAAGGAAGAAAATACCGGGAAAACGGTTGCCTTTTTCTATATTACCAGTAATGGGGCTGTCAATATTCGAAAATCTAATGATTACATCTCGAAAATGATAGAGATGGCAGGCGGGCAGTATGCTTTTTCTGACTTGCAACCGGAAGAAGAAAATGCACTTTCTACCATGAAAATTCAAATGGAAGAATTTTATACAACGGCCAAGGATGCAGATATCCTGATTTATAACAGTACCATAGATGCTGAACTTTATACCATAGATGAATTATTGCAAAAAAGTGAGCTCTTTGCAGATTTCAAAGCAGTACAGTCTGGACAGGTGTACTGCACAGGCAAGGATATGTTTCAGCAAACAGCAGAAAGCGGGACCTTGATTGAGGATTTTCATAAGGTGTTAACAGGGCAGGATACAGATTTCGTATTCCTGCATAAATTGCAGTAGAAAAGAAAGGGAAGGGACCAATGAAGCGAGTTGTTATTTCCATTGCAGGCTCATTAGGGTTATTGCTGTTTCTTTTGTGGCTGAATGTCAACACAGGAAGTGTTGATTTGAGCATATCAGAAATATATCAGATTATCATACATAAAACAGGTGATGAGACCGCCTACCGTATTGTATGGGATATCCGACTGCCCAGGATTCTGGCGGCTATGATTTTAGGGGGAGCATTGTCGGTATCAGGCTTTTTACTACAGACCTTTTTCAGAAATCCTATTGCAGGTCCCTTTGTGCTTGGTATTTCTTCAGGTGCAAAGCTTTTGGTCGCTGTCAGCATGATTTTAATGCTGCAAAAGGGAAGGCATATGAGCTCCTGGGGACTAATTTTTGTAGCTTTTTTGGGTTCACTGATGACGATGGGATTTGTACTTTTATTGTCCTTAAAAATGACGCATATGTCAGTTTTGGTTGTATGCGGTATCATGGTTGGTTACATTTGTACAGCAATCACAGATTTCATGGTTACTTTTGCAGATGATTCCAATATTGTCAATTTGCATAACTGGTCGCAGGGCAGCTTTGCCGGTATGACCTGGGATAATGTAAAGGTTATGGCTGTTTTAGTGGCAATTACGGTGCTTCTTTCCTTTTTTCTGGCAAAGCCGATTGGCGCATATCACTTAGGAGAAAATTATGCAAGAAACATGGGAGTTTCTATCAAAGTACTGCGAGTTGCATTGATTTTACTGTCTAGTGTATTGTCGGGCTGTGTGACAGCCTTTGCAGGTCCGATTTCCTTTGTTGGCATTGCAGTGCCGCATTTGATGAAAATGGCTATGAAATCAGCAAAACCGATTTTTCTGATACCGGGCTGTTTTTTAGGTGGTGCGGTAGTGACTTTGTTTAGTGATTTTGTTGCCAGAACTGTATTTGCACCGGTTGAGCTTAGCATTAGTACGGTAACAGCTATCTTTTTAGTGCCTGTAGTGATTTACATGATGTTAGTTACTCGGCGTTCTTTTGAATGAGCAACAAGTGACAACAGAAGGGAGACAAGGAAATGGCAGAGTATGCGGTTACTTTAGAACAGCTGTCAGTAGGTTATCATGGAAAACCTCTCATAGAAAAGATTGAATTTGCAGTAAAGCCAGGTGAAATTTATGTATTAATCGGGCCTAATGGTGCCGGAAAGTCTACTATATTAAAAACGATAACAAAGCAGCTAAAGCCTCTTGGTGGTACGATATATGTAAAAAATAGAAATATGACAACAATGTCAGAAAATGAAGTGGCAAAAAGTATGTCTATGGTTACCACACAAAGGCTTTCCACAGAGCTTATGACTTGCCGGGATATGGTTGCAACCGGCAGATATCCCTATACAGGAAGATTTGGCATTTTGGGGGCAAAGGACAAAGAAATCGTTTCCCGTATTATGGAAAAGTTTCAAATCGCTCATTTGGCAGATAAAGATTTTATGGAGCTTAGCGATGGGCAAAAGCAGCGAGTGATGTTGGCAAGGGCTTTTTGTCAGGAGCCTCAAATATTGGTGCTGGATGAGCCTACCTCTTTTTTAGATATACGATATAAGGTAGAACTGCTATCCATCATTAGAGAATTTGCAAGAGAAGAACAGATTGCAGTAATCATGTCCCTGCATGAATTGGAATTTGCAAGAAGAATTGCAGATTATGTGTTGTGTGTAAAGGGTGATTGCATTGCAAATAAGGGAACAGTGGCAGAGATTTTTCAAGGTAATCTGATAGCAGAATTGTATGGGATAGAAGGCTGCTATGATGGAGTTACAGGGCAGGTGGAACTTGCAGCTAAAAAGGGAGAGCCTGTGTGCTTTGTTATTGGCGGTGCAGGAAGCGGACTTCCCATCTATCATGCCTTGCAAAGGCAAGGAATTCCTTTTGCAGCAGGAGTGCTTCATGAAAATGATGTAGAATATGGCACGGCAAAGGCATTAGCCAGTGTGTTGTTTGTAGAAAAAGCTTTTCAGCCTGTTTCAGAGGAAAACTATAAAAAAGCCTGTGAGGAAATCAGAAAGTGTCAGTATGTGATAGGTGCGGTAAAGCAGTTTGGCGTTTGCAATGAGGCAAATAGAAAATTGTATGAGCTTGCAAGAGAGCTTGGGAAGTTAGATGAGGAAAGTATGAAAAATTAGCTTGATAGCTAATTTTTCATACGGCTATTTGTTTTTGAGCAAAACAAATAGCTTTGATGGCATCTCTTCTGCAACAAGTTGCTCAGAAATGAGGATAAGTATGGCAAAAGTCATTATGATACAGGGCACGATGTCCGGAGCCGGAAAAAGTCTTTTGGTGGCAGGACTATGCCGCATTTTTAAACAGGATGGTTATAGAGTAGCACCCTTTAAATCTCAAAATATGGCGTTAAACTCCTTTATTACAGAGGAAGGACTGGAAATGGGGAGAGCGCAGGTAATGCAGGCACAGGCAGCAGGAGTAAAGCCGTCTGTACTTATGAATCCCATTTTACTAAAGCCAACCAATCATATTGGTTCACAGGTTATCGTGAATGGTGAGGTGCTTGGCAATATGAAAGCAAGTGAATATTTTCAATATAAAAAAGCGTTGATACCTGATATTAAGAAAGCATTTCAACAGCTTGCAAAAGAAAATGACATCATTGTCATAGAAGGTGCCGGAAGTCCTGCTGAAATCAATCTGCGAGAAAATGATATTGTAAATATGGGTATGGCGGAAATGGTAAATGCACCTGTTTTACTGGTGGGAGATATTGACAGAGGTGGAGTGTTTGCACAGCTTCTTGGCACACTGATGCTTTTAACAGAGAACGAAAAGAAACGTGTAAAGGGACTTATCGTCAACAAATTTCGCGGTGATAAAACAATTTTGGACCCGGGGATTGTGATGTTAGAGGAGAAGGGAGAAAAGCCTGTAGTTGGTGTGGTTCCTTACATGGAAATTGATGTGGAGGACGAGGACAGCTTAACCGGCAGGTTTGATAAAAAAGAAGTTAAGCTTGTTGATATTGCAGTGATTCATTATCCAAGAATTTCCAATTTTACGGATTTAGCAGTATTTGAACATCAAAAGGGTGTGAGCGTCAGATATGTGACAAAGGCGTCAGAATTGGAAAATGCAGATATGATTGTTTTACCGGGTAGTAAAAATACCATGGGCGATTTGATGTGGATGAGACAGAATGGTATGGAAGCAGCTATTAAAAAATATCAGGGAAGAAAGCTGATTTTTGGCATATGCGGCGGATATCAGATGCTTGGAGAATGGATAGAGGACCCTTATCATGTAGAAGAAGGAGGAAGCTTACGTGGCATGGAGCTGTTACCGTTACATACCGTGCTTACGACAAGTAAGGTACGCGCACAGGTTAAGGGGAAGTTACTTTCTTTAGAGGGTATGCTACAGCCACTTTCCGGAAAAGAAATGGAAGGCTATGAAATCCATATGGGAGAAACAAGGCAGACAAGGCCTGTTAAGCAGATTGTTGACATACAAGACTTTGGAAAGGAAGCATCAAAAATAGACGGGGCACAGGAAAATATGGTATATGGTACCTACGTACATGGTATTTTTGACCATGCAGATATAGCAACTACCATTATAAAACTGCTTGCTGAAAAGAAGGGTGTCACTCTGGAGGATTTGGAAACGCAAGATTATGAAACCTATCGGGATAAACAGTATGATTTATTGGCAGATACCTTGCGTGCCCATTTAGATATGAAGGCAGTATATCAAATATTAAATTATGAGGATTAGGATGAAAGACATTTTAGAAGGTTGGGAGCCACAACCATTAGAAGAAAAAATAGCAATACAGATAAAAAAGAACTGGGATGCAGTAGCAAAGCCCCTGGATTCTATGGGGAGCTTTGAAGAACTGATTTGCAGGATTGGAGCCATTTTGCAGACAACAGAGCCGGATATCAAAAAGAGAGGTGTGATTGTCTGTTGTGGAGATAACGGTGTGGTAGAAGAAGGAGTCAGTCAGTCAGGACAGGAGGTTACTGCAAAGGTAGCAGTAGGCATGGGGAAAAACAGCACATCAGTGGGGAAAATGGCACAGCATGCAGGGGTAGAAATGATACCGGTAGATTTGGGGATTAACAGTACAGAAAGCTTTCCGGGTGTGAGAAATTGTAAAATTGCTTATGGTACAAAAAACTTTGCAAAGGAGCCTGCGATGACAAAGGAACAGACTAAACGGGCAATTGCAATAGGTATGTCACTGGTAAAGGAATGCAAGGAACAAGGTTTTGGTATGCTGGGAACAGGTGAAATGGGAATAGGGAATACGACCACAAGTACAGCAGTAGCAGCCGCCTTATTACATATAGATGCAGAAACGATAACCGGAAAAGGCGCAGGCTTAAGTGAACTGGGATTGCAAAGAAAGAGAGAGGTCATCAGTCAGGCGATTGCAAAATATGATTTATATAAGGCTGATCCATTGACTGTGCTTCAAACAGTGGGAGGCTTTGATTTAGCAGGACTTACCGGAGTATTTTTGGGCGGCGCCAAATATCATATGCCGATTGTGTGTGACGGAGTCATCAGCCTTGCAGCAGCACTTGTAGCAGAAAGATTAAAACCAGGTACAAGAGCTTATATGATTGCTTCTCATGGAAGCAAGGAACCGGCAACCAATTATTTATTAGAAGCATTGGCGTTAGCGCCTGTGATTGATGCCCATATGGCACTGGGAGAGGGAACGGGAGCTGTTATGATGTTTTCGCTATTGGATTTGGCATTGTGCGTATATAATCAGAACCGGACCTTTGCTGATTTGGAAATGGATGCATATCAGAGGTTTTCATCATGATATTAGTGATAGGAAAGAGTGGAAGCGGTAAATCAAGATTTGCAGAGGACTACGTATGCAAAATTGCTGCTGATGAGAAAAAATATTATTTTGCTACCATGGAAATTTGTGGCGATGAAGGACAAAAAAGAGTGGAAAAGCATCGAAAACAGCGAGAAGGAAAAGGCTTTTTTACGATAGAACAGCAAAGAGATGTGTTGGAAGTAACAAAAAAGTATGACTTAAAGGACAGTACGATATTATTGGAATGTCTGACGAATCTGGTAGCAAATGAAATGTTTCAAGAGGGAAAAGTGGTACCAAAAGAGCAGGTGGCAGATAAAATATTTGCAGAGATTTTAGAGCTTGAAAAAATGACAAAGCATCTTTTTTTAGTTTCTGCCGGTAGATTTCCGGAGGATGAGAGCTATGATGCAGAAACGAGAAATTACATGGAAACCATTTATGCTCTGAATGAAAAAATAGCAGCGTGTGCGAGCGAGGTTATTGAAGTGACAAAGGGGCAGCCTGTTTGGAGGAAAGGAGAAGCGACACCATGCATGTAATCAAAGCATTTTTTATTTCTTTTTCCATTTATTCTACAATACCGGTACCACAGTTTGCATGGAAGGAAGAGGATATGCGTTATACCTTATGCTTTTTCCCATTGATTGGTGCAGTAATAGGATTTGTGGAATGGCTTTGGTATTGCCTGTGCAGGTATTGGGAAATTGGCGATATCATGTATGCTGCCATAGGAACAGCAATTCCGCTTTTGATTTCCGGAGGCTTTCATACAGATGGATTTATGGATACCATGGATGCGCTGCATTCCTATCAGCCAAAGGAAAAGAAACTGGAAATTTTAAAAGATTCTCATATTGGTGCCTTTTCTGTGATTATGCTGGTCTTGTATTATTTGCTGTATCTGGCTGCTTTTTCTGAGATAAAGAACAGGGAAGCATTTCTTTGCTTTTGCGTCGGCTTTATCCTGTCAAGAGCCTTTAGCGGACTTGCTTTTATGGTATTACCGCCTGCTAAGGAAACAGGGATGTTGTTCTATTTTGCAAAGACCATGCAAAGGAATCTTGTGAAAATAGTGTTGTGCATAGAAATTTTGCTTTGTGTGGCAGGTATGTTTTGGTTTTCAAAAAAGGCAGCGGTGTTGGTATTGTTTGCGGTACTTGTAAGCTTTGCTTATTACTACTATAAAAGCAAAAAGGAATTTGGCGGTATTACCGGGGATTTAGCAGGGTATTTTGTGACAATAAGTGAATTATGCATCGTATTTGCGGCAATGCTTGCGTAATGGAGAGTAGAAATATGGAGATAACGATAACACTTATCAGACATGGGGAAACTGACGCGAACGCAGCGCATAGATATCTTGGTCAGACAGAGGAGCCTTTATCCATTACCGGGAAAAAAGAGCTTGCAAAAAGAAAAGAATTTTTTGAAAGCCCGGATTTATTACTCTGCAGCCCAATGCTTCGCTGCAGGGAGAGTGCAGAGATACTTTTCCCTGATATGACACCTGTGTCGGTGCCGGAATGGAAGGAAATAGATTTTGGTATTTTTGAAGGAAAAACCTATCAGGAGTTAAATGGTATCAGTATCTATCAGGCATGGATAGACAGCGGAGGGATGCTGCAAATCCCGAATGGTGAAAGCAGATCACAGTTCTGCCAGAGAGTGCTTGCCGGCTTTGCCAAGTGCAGGAAGTTGTTTTTGGAGGGAAGCAGGATTTCCTGTGTGGTACATGGTGGTACCATTATGGCACTTTTGAGTAATTGGACAGGCAGAGATTATTATGATTTTCAGGTAAAAAACGGAGAAGGATTTTGTTGTAGACTGGAGATTACAGAAGAGAATGTAGAGGTGTTAGCGTTGAAAAAGCTGGAGGACGGTAACAAATGAAATATCATATGATTGCCTTTTTGGGTGGATTTGTTCTTGACCTGCTATGTGGAGATCCATATTGGCTGCCACATCCTATCAGATGGATAGGCAGAGCCATCGAAGGGCTGGAAAACAAAATGATAGGCAAAAAAGGACAGGAGAGCAAAGAACTGACAGCAAAAGAGAAAAGAAGAAGAGGTACTTGGTTGGTAGTGTTGATGCTCTTAAATGTATGGATGATAACAAGTCTGTTACTTTTGGGAGCGTATTTGCTACATCCTGCTTTTGGGGTAGCTTTAGAGATGATAATGACTTATCAGATACTGGCATTAAAATGCTTGCGTGTAGAGAGCATGAAGGTGTATCACAGCTTAAAGACAGGGACTTTAGAGCAGGCACGCGTGGCAGTTTCTATGATTGTTGGCAGAGATACAGCAGTATTGGATGAAACTGGTGTGACGAAGGCTACGATTGAAACGGTTGCAGAAAATACTTCAGATGGTGTAATCGCTCCGCTTCTTTATACGGCACTTGGAGGACCGGTTCTTGGTTTCTTTTATAAAACAGTCAATACTATGGATTCTATGATTGCCTATAAAAATGACAGATATTTAGAGTTTGGGAGAACAGCAGCAAAGCTGGATGATGTATGTAATTATCTTCCTTCGAGAATCAGTGCTTATTTGATGATGATAGTCTGTGTCTTTTTAGGAAAAGGCTATGATGCGAAGGAGGCTTATCGGATATACAAAAGAGACCGTAGAAAGCATGCAAGTCCAAACTCTGCACAGACTGAGGCAACGTGTGCGGGAGCACTTGGTATTCAGCTTGCAGGAAATGCTTCCTATTTTGGAAGGCTTGTAGAAAAGCCTTATATTGGAGATGCAAAAAGACCGGTTGAAACAGAGGATATCAAAAGGGCAAACAGACTTCTATATGGGACAGCCTTTTTGTGCGTTTTGGTTTTAACTTTGATGATGAGCTTTATGCTGTAAGGGAGAAAAGAAATGGTACATGGAGG
>CAMBAN010000118.1 GCA_945864145.1 uncultured Lachnospiraceae bacterium
ACTCCATAAAAGCCTCTTCAATCAAAGAGGCATCATCCTTTGCAAAAAACAGCGAAGTCAGAACCAGATTACCCTCTGAAAAACCACTGTAATCGCGCAAACTGCTTTCATATTCCAAAATAACGACATTGGAAATGGGATTGGTCATTCCGTTTTTTCCGGCAATCAGGGTAAAATTTTTATAAAAATCAAACTGTGACAGAGCAGATATATTTAACATAAAAAACTCCTTTTGCGAGATACTTTTTATCTATTATACCACGCCTTGTATTTTTTACAAAAAACGAAGGGTAAAATTTGGATTAAGACCCATAGAAGCACTGAAAAAATTGTGATATATTCAAAAGCATGAAGTTGATCAAAGCAGACACTCGAAAGAGCAAAGTCTGCTTTTGTTTTTAGAAATACAAAAACAGAAAGAGGATTGTTATGTACGTTGCAAATGGAACAGGCGTGTTAAAAAAGGTTTTGTTATCAAGACCTACTTATTTGAAACCGGCGCCCATTAATGAAATCGCAAAAAAGTGGGAGCATACCGTGATGGATGTGAAAATCATGGAAAAGGAGCATCAACTACTTGTACAGGCGTATGAGCAGAATGGTGTAGAGGTAGTACAGCTTCCGGCAGATGAAGAAAGACCAAACGCAGTATTTGCAAGGGATTTCGGAGGATGTGTGAAGGAAGGCTATATCCTTGGTAATTTCAAGCTTCCCCTTCGTTATAAAGAGCACACAGATTATGAAAAAATCATGGAGGAGCTTGGTGTTCCTGTGATTGCCCGTGTGACAGAGGGACTTTTTGAAGGTGGAGATTTTGCTTTTTTAAGAGAAAATCTCATTGCAGTAGGTATGGCAGACAGAACCAATGAAAAGGGTGTAGAGGAAATCAGAACACAGCTTGCCCCATATGGCTATCGCGTTATCGGTGTACCTTTAAATCCTGCATATTTGCATTTTGACATGTGCTTTAATCTGGTAGATGACCATTTGGCAGTCGCTTATATCGAAGGGCTTCCGGAGAAGTTTCGTAAGGAGCTTACTAAATTGGATATTGAGCTGATTGGTGTGCCGGAGCAGGCGATTTTTGACCATGGTTGCAATTTACAGGCAATTGGTGATCACAGAGTCATTTCCCTTGCAAGAAATACTGCAGTCAATGATGCACTTGCAAAGCATGGTATGAAAGTAATAGAGCTTCCTGTAACAGAGATTTTGAAAGCAGGTGGTGGACCACATTGCATGACATTCCCATTAAAGAGAGAGAGGTAAAACTATGAGTTATTTTTTCTTAAATGAATACGACAATATGGAAGTATATATTCCCGGTGAGCAGCCACATGATAGAAAATACATTAAATTGAATGCAAATGAGTCCTCCATGCCACCTTCACCAAAGGTATTAGAGGCCATTAACAGAGCACAGTTAAACAGCATGGGACAGTATTCTGACCCACATTGCATGGAGCTTAGAGAGGCGATTGGTAAAATATACGGCTTTGGTGCTGATCAGGTATTTGTAGGAAACGGTGCAGATGAGGTACTTGGTTTTTGTATGTTAAGCTTTTTTAGACCGGGTATGAAAGTATGCTTCCCTGACATTACGTATGATTTTTACAGAACCTATGCAAAAACCTATCAGTTAGATTATGAGCAGTTCCCATTAAAGGATGACTTTACGATAAATGTAGAGGATTATGTGAAAACTGACAGAGATGTCATTTTAGCAAATCCCAATAATCCAACAGGGCAGGCTATTTCTGTAGCCGATATTGAAAGAATTGTTGCAGCAAATCCAAAGAGAATGGTTATTATTGATGAAGCCTATGTGGATTACGGCACAGAATCCTGTGTGGAACTTGTTAGAAAATATCCCAATTTAGTAGTGGTACAGACCTTCTCCAAATCAAGAAATATGGCTGGCGCAAGAATTGGATTTGCGATTTCTACCAAGGAAATCATCGGAGATATGAATAAGATTAAATTTACTTTTAATCCATTCAATATGAGTAGCTTTGCCATTGAAGCAGGAACTGCCGCCGTTTCTGATACAGAGTATTTACAGAAATGTGTAAATCAGATTATCCATAACAGAGAAAGCTTTGAGGATGAAATGGAGAAGCTTGGCTTTGAGGTTATCAGAACCTGTACAAACTTTGCTTTTATGAAAATTCACGGTATGGAGGCAGCTGCACTTGGTAAAGAATTAAAGAAGAGAGGCATTTTAGTACGTCATTATCCAACAGAGCGTCTGCATGAGTATCTGCGCATCACGATTGGTACAGAAGAAGAGATGGCAGAGGTTGTAAGGAATATCAGGGAAATTATGGAAAGGGTCACTACATGTACATTTTAATATCAGACTATAAGGACCAGATGGAGCCTGATTATATAATGACAACTGATGTGATTTTAAAGGCGGCACCAAGGGCGCAGATTGCCATTGAACCATATGGGACACCGGCATTTTATGAGGCACTTGAAAAGGCGGATGGTCTGATTACTGCCTTTATACCTGTGAATGAAGCACTTTTGGAGAAAGCACCGCATTTAAAATGTGTTTCACAAAATGCGGCAGGCTACAGTAATGTAGACACAGAGGCCTTAAAGAAAAGAGGCATTGAGCTTCGCTATATCAGGGAATATTGCACAAGAGAGGTAGCGGAGCATGCAATTTCCATGATGCTTGCCTTAAATCATTCCTTCAAAAAATACGAAAAGCGTATGGAAAAATACCACGAGTGGCAATATCAGAAGGTAGCGCCGTGCAGAACCATAAACAGGCAGACACTTGCGATATTCGGACTTGGAAAAATCGGAAAAACGACAGCAGGGCTCGCAAAAGCACTTGGTATGCAGATAATTGCAGTAGACCCCTTTGTTACAAAGGAGCAGGCAATTGCTGCCGGCGCAAGCCTTGTTACAAAGGAAACAGCTTTGGCACAGGCAGACATCATCATTAACCACATGGCCTTGACGCAGGAAAATTATCATTATTTTGATGAGGAAGCCTTTGCCGGAATGAAGCAACAGCCCATTTTTATCAATGTAGGACGCGGCGGATGTGTAGAAGAAGATGCGCTGCTTCATGCATTAGATAACGGAATGGTCAGAGCAGCAGGCTTAGACGTTTTGGAAGCAGAAAATCCGGATATGGAAAATTGTCCGTTCTTACATCGTGATAATGTCATAGTAACTCCTCATTGTGCATTTTATTCAGAGGAGTCCATTAAAGCACTGCACGAAGTCAGTGCCGGAAATTTAATGGAAGTTCTAGCACAAAAATCATAGAAAATTTTGGTAAAATAATAATTTAATTGAAAAAAGCTGAAAATTTTAATGTAATCACTTACACAGACCTGCAAATCATCGGTAATGTAGTTGCAAAAACCGTAATTTGCAGGTCTTTTCTTGTTAGATACTTTTTACAATCAAATTTGTTAAAAATATCCAATAAATAGAAGTATGGTAAAAATGCATAAAAAACAGGTAAAAAATTCGGCATCCAAACGACATTCTAACAAGGAAAAAGTGACATAATTTGGTTGTTTTTGTGCAAAATATTTGCTATATTAAGTCTTACCGAGGGTCGTTTATACGCTTTGATGTAAGCGCTTACACAACAATCGAGGAGTAACTTTTGCAGGTCTTTTGGCAATTTCTAAAACGGGGAGGGTTCTGGAAAAAGCCTTCAGATCTGCAAGTAATAAGGGTTAAATGGAGGAACTATGAGAAAGAGAAGCATGCTTTACAAGAAAGTCATGGCAGTTGTTTTATCTGTAGCCATGATGACAACAAGTGTGTCTGTTTCTGCAACTGAATCTGAAAATACAACAGAGGTTGTAACAGAGGTTGAGACGGAAACAGAGGAATCTGAAGTAGAAGAAACAACAACTTCCGTAGTCGAAGACGAAAGTGAAGAGGAAACATCTACTGAGGAAACAGAAGAGAGTTCTGAAGAGTCTTCCGAAGAAGAAACTACAGAGGAAGAAACAACAGAGGAAGAAACTTCTGAAGAAGAGACAACAGAAGAAGAAACAATAGAAGAAGCATCAAAGAAAGCAAAGGTAGTAGCTTTATCTGATGAGATTACCGCAGAGGGAGACATTTATGTTGCACCGGATGCAAATGGTAATGGTACGAAAAGCAATCCTGGTGATTTCTTAAAGGCATTGGAAGCAATCGATGCAGGTGAGACAATTCATATGGCAGAAGGTACCTATGAATATGATCAAATCATTCTCATTGAGGAAAGTAATTCCGGTACAGCAGATGCTAAAAAATCAATTATCGCAGATGGCGAGGTAGTCATTGATTTTTCCGGTATGGGCTATACAGGCTCAGAAGCGGACAAGGCTAACAGAGGTATTATCTTAGATGGTTCTTACTGGTATATCAAGGGAATCACAATTACAGAGGCAGCTGATAATGGTATGTTACTTTCCGGTGACAACAATACCTTGGAGCAGTGTGTATTTGAAGCAAACCATGACTCAGGTCTTCAAATCAGCCGTTATAATACAAGTTACAATTCTATTGAGCAGTGGCCATCAAACAACCTGATTAAGAATTGTACATCATTTAATAATTCAGATATTTCAGGTGAAAATGCAGACGGATTTGCCGCAAAGCTTACCTGTGGAGAAGGGAACGTATTTGACGGATGTCTTTCTTACTGCAATAGCGATGACGGATGGGATTTATATGCAAAGACAGCAACTGGTCCAATTGGTGTAGTGACTTTAAGAAATTGTATTGCATTCAGAAATGGTAAATTAACAGATGGAAGTGGTTCTGCTTCGGGAGATATGAACGGTTTTAAGCTTGGAAGCTCTCAGGGAATATCTACAGCAACACCACATGTTGTTATCAACTGTATTGCATTTGAAAATGGTGCACATGGTTTTACAGATAATGGAAATCAAAGTGGTATTCAGATGATTAACTGTACTTCTTTCAACAACAGTGCATATTCAGGAAGCAAATGTGCAAACTTCCAGATGAATAGAGAGCTTGGCGGTGTTAATGCAAACCTTCTTTCTTTTGCAACAAACAGTATTGCAACAGATGGTTTCATTGGAACTGTACAGAACAGTGTTTACTACAATGGTGGAAAATACTATCATGTTGAAGATACAACAAAATTTAATGGAAAAGAAAAGCTTGGTGATATTGTAACAGTATCTGCAAAGGACTTTGTAAGTATCACAGCACCGGCTTCTGATTCAGATTTTGATGAAATCTGGAGAGATGAAAATGGAAATCTTGAATTAGGTGATTTCTTAAAGCTAGCTTCTGACAGCGAATATGCAACAAAAGCTACAGATGGAAGAGCACTTGGTTCAAGACTGGCAGAAGGCGAATTTATGGAGAAAGCACCTGATGGAGTAAATACAGAAATAAAAGAAGATACTGATAAAGAAGATACATCAGATGATAAACCAGGTATTTCAGTAGATGGTGAAGAAGTAGCACACAATTTTACAGAATCCGGATTAGAAAGCGATGTATTTACAATTTCCGGTAACTTATCTACTTCAAAAGGCACTGTAACATACAATGGCTTGACATTAACACAGTGTTTAAAGATGGAATCAAGTACAGAAATTAAGTTTACAGCTGCAGCTGATGCTACTCTTATTATGGTATTTAATGAGGGTGAAACAAGAAATATTAAAATTGATGGTGAAAAGAAAGCAATAAATAACGGTGTATTATCTGTTGAAGTTGCAGCAGGTGACCATACAATTACAAAGGCAGACAGCGTAAATCTTTATTATATTGCTCTTGTTTATCCAAAAACAGAAGAAGAAAAACCAGAGCTCCCAGAAGTAGACGTTATTCCATCTGTCGATGGCAAAATTGACGTATGGGATTTGGGTGCAGAACAGCTTGATACAGAAAAATATACAAACAAATTAACAGCAGATATTATTAACAGCTGGTATCCGGATGTTGCAGCCGGAACAAAAGGTGTTAATCTTGCTACATTCCAGGTAAAGGATGAAGCTGGAAATGTATTATTTGGCTTTAATGATGGTGGATATCCTACCGCACACAGACTTCGTACAGCAAATACAGAAGTAACAAGATATGATGAAAAGAGCTTAAAGAATGAAGCCGGAGAAACAGCATATACAGGATATATTTATTCTAATAAAGGAAAAACAGATGCTGTATATGTAGAAATCGCTCTCGAGGCAGGAGATATTGTATCCTTTGCAGTTGCATCAAACGGTACAGATTCTAATTTAGGATTTGAAGCTCCTTCCGGAAAAGTAGATGACAGCTATACTCATACATTAGGAAGCTCTACCGCTTCTGTTGCAACTTATTATGCAGCAGAAACAGGAGTTTACAAGTTATACAGCTTATCAGAAAAGCTTGTTGTTGCAAGAGCTTACGTACAGCATACACAGGAAATCAACGTAGTTGGTTATGTAGATGCACCGGCATCTCTTACAAATGATTATGCAGTAACATTTACCTGTAAGGAGACAGGTGTTGCAACAAAGGCAACCGTTGAAAATGGTACATACAAGGCTGTTTTAAGAGAAGGTTATACCTATGAAGTGGCATTAGACAATGCTGACGGATACGTGGTAACAAGCGATGTGGAACTCACATTGGAAGAAAACGCAGGTGGAGAGGACCACTATAAACAGTTCAATGTAACAGTAGGCGCTGTAGATTTAGTTGAGTTATCAGGAAATGTGACAGGATTGTCAGAAGATGCATTAAAGAATGTTAAGATTTCTTTAGAAGCAGATAACATTTACGTACCAACAGTAACTGTAAACGAAGATGGCAGCTATTCTGCAACAGTAGAATCAAATACAGAGTATAAGGTTGTAGAATCAGGTATCGATGATTATCAGTTAATAGAGCCTGAAACAATTAAGGTTTCTGAGGCTACAGAGCTCAATTTAGTATTTGAGAAAAAACCTGTTTATAAGGTAACTATCAATCCAGTAGGAGCAACACTGGAAGATTTAAGTAATGCAACCTTTACTTTCACCAGACATAGTGATGAAGATATTACAGCAGAAGAGGACTATGTATATACCTTTACAGGTCCGAATGCTATTACATTAAGAAATGGTCTTTATACAGTTACTGTAAAAGACAGCGGAGATTTTGCTCAGAAGCTGACAAGTAACTTAAAGATTAATGGAACAGATGTAACAAAGACAATCAAATTCAGCTCAGAATCACCTACAAGCTGGGATTTTACAAGCGATGCATACACAGGACAGGTTTCCTTTAATGGTCTTACTATCACAGGCGGTTCAAAGCATGGCGCACAGTATGGTATGATGATTAAGAACGGAACAATTGAAATTCCTGTAAGTGGAGCAGCTACGATTAAAGTAAGCGTAGGCTATAACTGGGATATCGTATTTGATGAGAATACAGAGGTATTTGATAATACAAATTCCGGTGATACCACATTGACTTATGATTACACAGGAGAAGCAGGAACCTATACACTTAAGGTAGGCGGTCAGTGTACTTCTTACATTAAGAGTATTCAGGTGGTAAAGAAGAGTGCTTCTGTTGAAAAATCTCATACCTGGAATTTCAGAAGCAGTGATTACACAGGACAGACAGATTATGAAGGTCTTGTAATTAAAAACGGTAAAAAGCATGGCGATACTTACGGAATGGCAATTTCAAATGGTTCTATTCAGGTTCCTGTAGCAGGTAACTGCACATTGACCATTAGCGTAGGCTACAACTGGGATATTACAGTTGGTGGAACAAATTATAAAGATAAAACAAATTCAGGTGACATTGATATCATCTATGATTACACAGGAGAAGCAGGAACTGTAGAAATTACAGCAGGAAGTGAATTTACTTCTTATATCAAGCAGATTGCTATGGTTGGTGAGTCAACAGGAGATGCTGAGGATATTACAGTAACTGTAGGTGCAACAGGCTGTGATTATACAACCATTAATGATGCTTTAGATGCTGTTCGTGAAATGGACAGAGAAGCAGACCAGAGAGTAATCATTGAAATTCAGCCGGGCGATTACGAGGAAATGCTCGTTATCGATGTACCAAACGTTTCACTTGTAAATGCAAAAGGCAGCGATGTAAGTATCAAACCGATTAACAAGGGCGTTGATATTGAAGATGACTCTGTCAGAATTACTTCATACTATGGACATGGTTATACCTATTACTCTATGGGAAGTGACTGCAAATACAGTGATGAAATTCTGGAAGTAAATAAAGAGAATGGTTATCCATCCTTTACAAATCCTGGTTCAGGTACAACAAACGGAAGCTACTGGAATGCAACTGTAGTAATTTCAGCAAGCGGATTTGAAGCAGAAGGTATTATTTTTGAAAATTCCTTCAATC
>CAMBAN010000119.1 GCA_945864145.1 uncultured Lachnospiraceae bacterium
GTAAAGCAAGAGGAGAGTACTTTGGAAATTGTGGAACCGGAAGTACAGCCACAAGAGGTTGACTTTGCACAAATAATTGGCTTATCAGATTTTTCTTTGAAATATGATACGTATGAAACAAGTGACAGTTATCCTCAGGATGCTACAGGTTATCGTATCGATGCTACAGAAGGTAAGACCTTGTTAATCGTTCATTTCATTTTGACAAATGAGCTGCAAGAGGATGTGGAATGTAGTCTTTTTGAGAGAAATATTTCGTTTACTGTCACAATAGATGGCAAGAAAATAAAATCGATGAGCTCTATGCTGGATAATGACATGACTACCTATATCAATACGATTACTGCCGGCGCACAAGAAGATTTGGTTGTTATTTTTGAAATCAGCAGAGAACAGGCAGATTCTAAGGATATGATATTACAAATAGGCACAACAGATATTACCATGAAATAAATAATATAATAACAGAAAATGAAAAGGATAATGCTGAAAAAGTAAATAATATACAGAATATAATATAAAATATCTGAAAATAATTGAAATAAATTTATAAGGTATGTTATAATCTAAATAAGATGAGTATTCTGCAAAGCATTGAAATAGAGATTGAAGAAAACTTTCAATCATCTGGTAGAATGGAGGTTAATTATGGAGACTAAGATTCTCTTAGAAAATGGTACAAACGAGCTGGAAGTGCTTGAATTTATTGTGGATGGTAATTCCTATGGAATAAATGTTGCAAAGATAAGAGAGATTATTTCTTATACACCTGTTACACCTGTTCCAAATGCACATCCAAGCGTAGAAGGTATTTTTATGCCAAGAGATGCAATGATTACTGCAATCGATTTGCGTAACTGTCTGCAGCGTGGACAGTCTGAGCCAGGTGGTTTATTTATCATTACCAGCTTTAACAAACTGGATATTGCTTTCCATGTTGATTCTGTTGTCGGTATCCATAGAGTATCTTGGGCTGATATTATTAAGCCCGGTGCTACCGTAACAACCTCGGAGGATGGTATCTCTACAGGTATCATTAAAATTGATGGAAAGCTTATCATTATCTTAGACTTTGAAAAGATTATTACAGATATCAATCCGGAAACAGGATTAAAGGTTACTGAGATTGAAAGCTTGGGTGAAAGAGATGGCTCTTTGGTACCTATTTTGCTTGCAGAAGATTCTGCACTTCTTAGAAAACTGATTGTAGATTCTTTAAAGAAGTCAGGTTATGAAAATATCATTAAAGCTGAGAACGGTGAGGAAGCATGGGAATATATCTGTAAAGCAAGAGAAGATGGCAAACTGAGAGAAAGAGTAAAGCTGTTGATTACTGATATTGAAATGCCATTGATGGATGGACACAGATTAACCAAACTGGTAAAGAGCGATGAGGCTACAAAAGAAATTCCTGTTGTTATTTTCTCATCTCTGGTAAATGAAGAAATGAGAAAGAAGGGAGAGGAACTTGGTGCAGATGCACAGCTCTCTAAACCTGAAATAGGAAATTTGGTAAAAATAATTGACCAATTACTGAATAAATAGTAAAAATATAAGTTAGAGGGCTGTGATGGCACAGCCCTCTAACACTATGAAAGAAAATTAGAGCAGGTGACAGAATGACTGAGGCAGAGCAGCTGGTTGAAAAAATAAAAGATGCAGAATACGTTTTAATTGGAATTGGTGAAGAATTTAATGAAAACTTCACACAGATTGGACTTCATGAGAACTTGATGAAGCTCTTACATAAAATAGAAGAAAATGATTCTTTAAGCTGGATTATTCCTTTTATGGAAAAAGCATATATTGAGGAACAGGAAGTTAATGAAAATTTGCAGGCATATCAAAAATTGTATGAATTGATTAAAGATAAAAATTATTTTATCGTTACGACCTGTATAGATGGTGCTATTGAAAAGGCAGGCTTTGATGAAACCAGGATAGTACAGCCGTGTGGTGGATATCATTATTTACAATGTAGTGAGAAATGTAATACAGAGCTAATCAAAGCTGACAATTATGTCGAAATAATAAAGGAACAGTTGGAAAAAGAAGGCACCGCAGAAAGACCGTTGTGTCCAAAGTGTGGAAAGCCTTTGGTGTTCAATAATGTATTAAGTGAACATTATGTGGAGGAAGGATATTTACCTCAATGGGAAAAATACACAAAGTGGTTAAGTGCGACCTTAAATAGAAAATTGTGTATTTTAGAATTAGGTGTTGGAATGGATTTTCCAAGCGTAATCAGATTCCCGTTTGAAAAGGTTGCCTTTTTTAATCAGAAAGCAAGCTTTTATAGGGTAAATGAAACCTTGTACCAGTTAAATGAGGAATTAGCTGACAAGGGTGTCAGTATTCATAAAAATGCTCAAAAATTTTTACTTGAAATTTAGTTCGGAAATGAAGTGTGAAAAGGGGAGTCGCATCATTTCTACAGACAGCATAGGAAGGAAAAAGTGCATAAGGAGGAATTATCATGGGTAATAACGAAGAACAATACTTAGATAATTTACTTAAGTCTGTAATGGGGCAGGATGCGGCTGAAATCATGGAGAATGCAGCCAGACAAAATGAAGAGGAACAAAAGACCATCGCTGAAGAGGATACAGGGGTGGATTTTGTCGTACCAGAAGAAGAAACGGAACAAATAGAAGAACCTGTGGTTGAAGATATTGTAGAAGAGGGAAATATGAGCGACGAATTGAAATTAGAGGAATTAGGGGACGAATTAAATATTGATGATATTGAAGGACTTGGCGATGAACTGAAGCTTGAAGATTTAGATTTGGATTTGGAGGGCTTTGGAGATGATATTAAGTTAGATGATATTGAATTGCCTGATTTGGAGCCGGAAGTCTCAGCAGTGGAAGAAGCGGCGATGGAAGAGCCTGCAATGGAGGAACCTACAGTCTGGCAAGCTACTACAGAGGAGCCGGGTATGGAGGAATCTGTAGTTGAAGAGCCCGTGATAGAAGAACCGATAGTCGAAGAGATATCTACAGAGGAACCCGTGATAGAAGAACCGATAGTCGAAGAAATATCTACAGAGGAACCTGTAATGGAAGAAGCAGTAGTCGAGGAACCGTCACAAGAGGAAGTGAAATTAGAGGAACTTAATATTGAAGAACTCGGATCAGACGAGCCTGTAGCCGCAGATACGCCTGGCACAGAAACTGAAATGGAGGTTTCAATACAAGAGGATGAGCTTTTAGATGATATAGCACTTGATGATATAGCACTTGATGATATAGCACTTGATGATATGCCATCGATAGAAGAGGAAGAAGATTCCGATTTAAGTGAGATTAACGATCTGTTAAAGAAGTCAGATAGTAACGAGCCTATTGCTGAAGAAGACGATATGATGAAGCTGCTTGAACAGATTGCAGATGATGAAGAGGCCTTTGTAGATGCAGAGGATAAGGACAAAGAAACAAAGGCAGAGAAAGCACAGGAGGAAGTCAAAGCAGAGTCGATAGAGGAACCGGCAGAGGGAAAAAAGGCAAAGAAAAAGAAAGAAAAGAAAGTCAAGAAAGAAACTGCAGAGACAACGCCAAAGGAACCAAAGAAAAAAGGAGTTTTCGGAAAGCTGTTTGACACTTTGACGGAAGATTTAGTTCCTGAGCCGACAGAAGAAGAGTTGGCAAAAGAAGCGGAAGAAAAGAAGGCTAAGAAGGAAGCAGATAAAGCAAAGAAGGAAGAAGCCAAGGCTGCAAAGGCAGAAGAAAAGAAAGCCAAGGATGAGGAGAAGGCAGCTGCAAAGAAAGCAAAAGAGGAAGCGGCAGCTGCAAAGAAGAAGGAAAAGGAAGAGGCTAAGGCGGAAAAGCTTGCAGCAAAGAAAGCTAAGGAAGAAGCAGAGGCTCCTAAAAAGAAAAAGCGCATTTCACCCAAGAAGCTTTTGCTGGTAGCTATTTTTGCAGGCTCTGTATTTGCGATTGTTATGATTTTTACGAATATGATTTCCACAGAGGGTATGCTACAAAGAGCAAGAAAAGCTTATTATGCCGGAGACTATGCAACAGCATATCAGGAGCTTTATGGTGAAGAGCTTGACGCATCAGATACTCTGGTAAAGGAAAGAAGCAGAATTATTCTTACTATGCAGAGAAAATATGATTCTTATGAGAACCATATAAAGATGCATGATGAATTGAAGGCACTGGATTCTTTGATTACAGGAGTACAGACTTATTATTTGATAAATGCAGAAGCAGAGGAATATGGATGCTTGGACGAAGTAAAGAGTATTAAAACGGACATCGTGAGCATTTTAACGTCTAACTATGATATTACAGAACAGGATGCTTTAGATTTATTGCAGAATGAGGATGAAATTTCCTATACAAAATCGCTAAATGATATTATAATGAGAACCAATAGCGGAACCACTGGCTATGCCAGTGGTTCTGACTGATTAGGGAGGAAGATAAATGGTGGCGATTATTGATTACGATGCAGGAAACATTAAGAGCGTGGAAAAGGCTATTCTTTCCTTAGGTGAAAAAGCAGTTATCACACGTGACAGGGACGAAATCTTAGCTGCAGACCATGTCATTTTACCTGGTGTTGGTGCATTTGGTGATGCAATGGAAAAGATTAGAAACTATGGTCTGGAAGAAGTGATTGCAGAGGTCATCCATAGAAATACACCATTTCTTGGCATTTGTTTAGGTTTACAGTTACTGTTTGAGTCCAGTGAGGAAAGTGTAGGTGTCAAAGGTCTTGGTGTGTTAAAAGGAAAGATTGTACGCATTCCTGATGATGCAGGCTTAAAGGTTCCTCATATTGGCTGGAATTCCTTAGAGTTTCCAAAGAAGGGAAGATTGTTTGAGGGTATTTCTGAAAACTCTTATGTATATTTTGTACATTCTTATTACTTACAGGCAGAGGAGGATATTGTGGTAGCAACGACAGAATACGCAACCCATATTCATGCTTCTGTAGAAAAAGGCAATGTATTTGCCTGTCAGTTCCATCCGGAGAAAAGCTCTGAGGTTGGATTGAAAATATTAGAGAATTTTATACATATACAATAAGAGGTGACAGATTATGCATACAAAAAGAATTATTCCTTGTCTCGATGTAAATGACGGACGTGTCGTAAAAGGCGTTAACTTTGTAAATTTAATAGATGCAGGTGATCCGGTTGCTATTGCGGCAGCCTACGATAAAGCAGGCGCGGACGAACTGGTATTTTTAGATATTACGGCTTCTTCAGACCATAGAGCAACAGTAGTAGATATGGTAAGAAAGGTAGCAGAAAAGGTATTTATTCCCTTTACTGTTGGTGGTGGTATTAGAACGGTAGATGATTTTAAAGCTATTTTGCGTGAAGGAGCAGATAAGGTAGCTGTGAATAGTGCAGCCATTATGAATCCACAGCTTATTAGTGAAGCAGCGGATAAATTTGGCAGTCAATGTGTTGTGGTTGCTATTGATGCAAAAAGACGTCCTGATGGCGGTTGGAACATTTTCAAAAATGGTGGTCGTGTGGACATGGGGATTGATGCAGTAGAATGGGCCATGAAAGCGGACAGGCTCGGAGCAGGTGAAATACTTTTGACAAGCATGGATTGCGACGGCACGAAAAATGGTTATGATTTGGAACTGACTCGTATGATTTCAGAGAATGTATCAATTCCTGTCATCGCTTCCGGCGGAGCAGGTAATTTACAGCATTTTAAGGATGCTTTTGTAGAAGGAAAGGCAGATGCAGCACTTGCCGCTTCCCTTTTCCACTTTAAAGAGCTGGAAATCAAAGAGGTAAAAGAGTACCTTAGACGAGAAGGGATTTCGGTTAGAATTTAAAACCGTTATAGTATGAAAAGAAATGCTTGGAGATAGATATGCCAATGACGAAGAATAAAGAAAAATTGGCACAGAGCCACACCATTGCTTTTGAAAAGATTTCAAAGGTGTTGGATAGTGGAAGTAACGTAGCATTTCTAACATTAGGTGATCCTTGCATATATTCTACTTATATTTATGTACATCAGAAAGTGGAACAGGCAGGCTATGAAACGGAAATCGTCAGTGGAATTCCTTCTTTTTGTGCTGTATCAGCAAGGTTGAATCAAGGACTTGTAGAGCGTAGTGAGATGCTGCATGTCATCCCATCGTCTTATGGAATCAAAGAAGGAATGAAGCTTTCAGGGACACGTGTGCTGATGAAGGCGGGGAAAAAAATGGGGCAGGTCAAGGAGCAGGTGAAGAAAATGAATGCTCAAGTTGATATGATAGAAAATTGTGGTATGGCGGATGAAAAAATCTATCATAATGTAGAAGAAATACCGGATGAAGCGGGATATTATTCTTTGATTATCGTAAAAGAGTAGAAAAGAAGCCAGCTTACGTCATCTAATTTTATAATTTGTTCGATTTACAAACTGATGTTCGAATGATACAATTAGTGGTATCGGAAACATCAGTTTCCTTGTTTTAAGGAGGATGGACATGGCGTTTCATACGGCGGAAGAAGAAAAGAATAATCCTTTTATCAATAATCCAAATTTAGTGACAGTACCGGTGATTGCGTCTTTCAATACAGAAGGTAATATGATTCCCATTTACTTTTCTGTGGAAGGCATTAAAATAAAAATTGACAAGATTATTTGGGCAAAGGAAAATTTAGCGTGGGGCAGTCAATACAGATGCAGAATCTGTGTATGTGACGTGTTAGAGGAGATAGAGCTTATGTATTTCAAGCACAAAAATATGTGGACATTAAAAAGAAACAGATAAGGAATGAACGATATGATACAGACAGTAAAAGGTGATATTACGGAATTTGCAAAGAATGTAGAGGCTATTGTGAATGCAGCCAATGAATCACTTCTTGGCGGAGGTGGAGTAGACGGTGCTATTCACAGAGCAGCAGGTCCGCAATTATTAGCAGAGTGTAAGACCTTGCATGGATGCAAAACAGGAGAGGCAAAGATAACAAAAGCGTATCATTTACCTTGCAAATATATTATTCACACAGTAGGACCTATTTGGAGAGATGGCAGAGATAATGAGGAAGTCAAATTGGTGAATTGCTATTATCATTCATTGGAACTGGCAGCAGAGTATGGAATCAGAAAGATAGCATTTCCTTCTATTTCTACGGGAGTGTATCATTTTCCGGTGCAGAAAGCAGCAAAAATAGCCATACAGACTGTGAAAAAGTATATGGATGAAAATCCGGGGAAAATGGATGAGGTGTGGTTTGTATTGTTTGACGACAGGACAGAAGCTATTTATGATATGGAAGTAGACGCCCTATATAAGGATGGTCTATACTAATTAAGCAGGCAGAATGGAGATTGACGTGATGCAGAGGCACTTAAGGCTTTGTTATAGGAGACAGAATGATTTACAGGAAAAATTTTAGAGCTTGTTTAAAAATAGCAGCAGATAATGAAAAAATAGAGGAAGCCTTGATAAAGGATAGAGAAATTGTAAAGAATGCTATTGAGCAGCAACAATGCTTAACTATAGCACTTTATTATTATGAAAATATGCTTTTTCTATATACAGAAGGAATCGATAAAGAAGTAGTACCGGAGCATTTATTCCCAAACTTATCTGCATATTTGGAATTGTGGCCGGAACGAAGTGGGAAAATACCTTGGGTAGGTATGTTTACGATTTATTATCATGATATCCCAACAGAGAAAAGCTATTGGCAGCGAGAGGAAAAAAAGAAACGAAGAGGAAGAATTGCTTATTTAAAAGAAGATAAACTTTTTTCTTACACTTATTATCATAAAGCAATTGTGGATGAAGGTTTGCTGGAGGGAGACAGGTATCAGTTTATTGCTTTACATGAGGATATCCTGTTTTCTTATTTTGAAGAACCAAAGCTGTTCACGCATATTAAAAAGGAAAAAAAGGAACAGTCAAAGGTAATAGATGATTGGCTTGCAGTAGACCCTGAGAGCCATTTTGACCATACTCTTTCGGGTAAAGAAAACTTTCTGTTATTACCGGAACTGTTTTCTCTCGGTGCGGAGGACTGCCTATGATTACAGAAGAAATCAAACAAGATTTGTTTGCATT
>CAMBAN010000120.1 GCA_945864145.1 uncultured Lachnospiraceae bacterium
TACGAAGAAGAAATGACCTACGAAGAGCCTGAGGCAGAAAGCTACGAAGAGGAAACGACCTGCGAAGATCCTGAAACACAACAGGCAGAGATGGTGACACAAGAAATCAGTATGAATACGGAAGAAATCAGTAGTCTACCAGAAAGAATCATTGCTACTACGAAGAAAGAAACAAAAGGTGCAAAAAGGGAAGAGCTGCGTGAATTCACACCGGAGGAGCAGGAACTTTTTGATGATTTCGCAGTGACAAAGAAGATTAAGCGACAGATATTAGAAACCTTAGATAATATGACACTTGCGTCATATACAGGAAATGTATTGGTAACGGGTGAAGCAGGACTTGGTACGGTTCGACTTTCCAAGTATCTTATTAAGGAATTTAAGAATGCAGATGCAAATTTCTCAGGTAAGGTTGCCAAGATTACAGGTGAACAGCTAAACAAGAGAGAAATGAAGGACGTTTTCGAAAAGCTAAAAAGTGGTGCTTTGATTGTAGAAGCAGCCAATGGCATGACGGAAAATACCTTGTATGAAATGGCAATGCAGTTAAATCAGGAGGATTTCGGCATTATCGTATTTCTCGTAGATACCAAAAAAGGTATTTCCAAACTTTTGGAAAAGCAGGCAATGTTGGCTGATTATTTTACCTGTCGAATTGATTTAATAGAAATGGATAACAATGCGTTAGTAGCTTATGCAAAGAGCTATGCAATGGCATTAGAATACTCTATTGACGACTTAGGAACACTTGCCTTATATACAAGGATTACGAATATTCAAAGTGGTAATCATATCGTAACAAAGGACGAGGTAAGGGACATCATCGATGAAGCAATTCATAAATCAAAGAAGTTTAAGATAAAAAATCTTGTAGATGTCATTTTTGCTAAGCGCTATGATAAGGAAGATATGATTGTATTAAAGGAAAGAGATTTTATGTAGAATAAATGAGTAGCACGCCTGGCGGGCTACTCGTTGTTTTCTTAACATATAATTGCTATAATATCAGGACAGAAAAGGGGTTACAAGGTATGGATAAGGTATTTATTTCAGAAGCAGATCAGTATATTTTCGGACAAGGAACTCACTATGAGATTTATAAGAAGCTGGGTGCGCATTTATCTTGCGAGGATGAAAAGGAAGGTGTCTTTTTCGCCACATGGGCACCAAATGCAGATAAGGTGTATGTCATTGGTGAGTTTAATAACTGGAATGAACAGGCAAATCCGATGGAGCGTATCGGTAAAGGAGGTATTTATACTGCATTTATTGCAGAGGCAAAGGAAATGCAGATGTATAAATATTTGATTGTATTGGCAGATGGCACAAAGCTTTACAAAGCAGATCCTTTTGCAAATTATGCGGAATTGCGACCTGGTACAGCGTCAAAGATTTATGATTTAAATCATTTTATCTGGGAAGATGAAAAGTGGTTGGAAAAAAGAGAAAAAGCAAATATTTTTGAAGAACCACTGGCTATTTATGAATGCCATATTGGTTCATGGATGAAGCATCCTGACGGAACAGAGGATGGCTTTTATAATTATCGTGAGTTTGCAGACAGAATGGTAGACTATTTAAAGGAATTACCTTATACACATGTAGAATTGATGGGAATTGCAGAATACCCTTATGATGGCTCCTGGGGCTATCAGGTAACGGGCTATTATGCACCAACTTCCCGTTATGGAACACCGGATGATTTCAGATATATGATTGATTTGTTCCACAAAAATAATATTGGTGTTATCCTGGATTGGGTTCCTGCACATTTTCCAAGGGATGCGCATGGGCTTGCAGAATATGATGGCACCTGCCTGTTTGAACATCCGTATAAACGTTTAGGGGAGCATCCGGATTGGGGAACAAAGATTTTCAATTATAGTAAAAATGAAGTAAAGAATTTCCTGATTGCCAATGCATTGTATTGGATTAGAGAATTTCATATAGATGGTCTGAGAGTAGACGCCGTTGCATCCATGCTGTATCTGGACTATGGAAAAAGGGATGGACAATGGGTACCAAATAAATACGGCGGAAACGAAAATTTGGATGCAATTGAATTTTTCAGGCATATGAATTCCATTGTTCATAAAAGTTTCCCAGGTGTTATGACGATTGCAGAGGAGTCAACTGCCTGGCCAATGGTAACTGCAAAACCGGAGGATGGCGGACTTGGCTTTACCTTTAAATGGAACATGGGTTGGATGCATGATTTTTGCGAGTATATGAAGCTTGACCCGTATTTTAGAAAAGACAATCATTATAAAATGACATTTGCCATGAGCTACAATAGTAGCGAGAATTACATTATGCCATTATCTCATGATGAGGTAGTACATCTTAAATGCTCTATGGTCAATAAAATGCCGGGCTATCAGGTAGATAAATACGCAAATTTGCGTGTAGGCTATACCTTTATGATGGGACATGAGGGTAAAAAACTGTTATTCATGGGTCAGGAGTTTGGTCAGGAGCGTGAATGGAGCGAAGCAAGAGAACTGGATTGGTTCTTATTACAAGAGCCTTTGAATAAAGGAATGCAGACTTATGTTGCAGATTTATTAAAGCTGTATCGTAAAAGTCCATGTCTTTATGAGATTGACAATGATTGGCTTGGCTTTGAGTGGATGAATGCAGATGACAAAGACAGAAGTATTTACAGCTTTGTAAGACGCAGCAAGGATGGAAACCAGCATATGCTGTTTGTATTGAATATGACACCTGTGTCATATCCGGAGTATCGTGTAGGTGTGCCAATGAATACAAAATATAAGCTGGTTTTAAACTCTGATGATGTAAAATATGGTGGACAAGGTCATAAGCTTCCAAAGGTATTAAAAGCAAGGAAAGGCCTTTGTGACAGACGTGAGCAATACATAACCTTTGAACTTCCCCCATTGACGGCAGCAGTTTTTGTATTCTAAAAGGGTAAAAACAGCGGGAAGTTTTCTGGTTAAGTTTTTTCGAAAGGAAGACGATATATAGAGTGAACATAAAAACAGCAACAAAAGAAAGTTGGGAAAGATATGAATATTACACTGGATGCGCAATATTCATCTCCAAAGGCAACCAACGCTGAGAACAATACAAGTACATATAGAGCATCAACAAATGCCACACAGATGTGGCAGTGCGGATATCAATTAGACATTACAGATAAAGTTATGGATGACAAGGCTTATCAGGGTCAGGGATCGACCACTGCAAAGATTATGCAAGAGGCACAGAATACCAATGTGCAAGTCCAGAAAGACTTTATGCTTGTAATGTCTAATTGTGTTTCTGGGGAAGATTTAAAAAAGATGGCTGAGGACGGATTTGAGCCGGGAAGCACAGATGTCGAAACCTATGTAAGTATTGTAGATCAGATTAAGGTTACACTTGCAAAAGCGGGAGTGGAGATTGCAGGATTTAATGATGATTTAGATGCAGAAATGGTTGAGAAAATTACAGGAAGCCGTATTGATGCAAATATGCTTTGTGATAAATTTGCACAGGCAGATTTACCATTAACAAAAGAGAATATAGAGGCTGTTTTACAGGCAGATGAGGAAGCGCAAGGGCTGACAGAACTGTCTGAGGATGCTTTAAAGTACATGGTGGTAAATGCCAAAGCACCAACCATTGAAAATATGTATCTTGCGCAGCATTCCAGTGCAACAGATATTAGACAGGCACAAGGCTATTACGGAGAAGCAGTAAATGGTTATTATGCTAAAAAAGCAGATACAATAGATTTCAGTCAAATTGAAGAGCAGATAGCACAGGTGATTGAAGAAAGCGGTTTAGAGGATAAAGAAACAGCTCTGGAACAGGCAAAGTGGTTAATCGCTTCCGGTATAGAACTGACTGGCGAAAACCTGACAAGATTGTCAGAATTGAAAGAAATAGCGCTTCCCAAATCAGCAGAAGAAGTAATAGATATGGCAGTTACAGCAATGAAAAATGGGAAAGCACCTGTAAAGGCATGCATGACAGGAGAGGTTTCCCTTTTACAACAGGCACAGGAACTCATAGACGAAGTAAATGAAATTTCAGACGAAGCCATTCATCAGACTGTAGAAGCAGGTCAGGATTTGAATATCAAAAATCTGCATGAAATGCAAATGGCTATTAATGAGGGAAAATCGGTAGTTACTTCTGATGAAACCAGTGCTTCTGACCAGCTAAAAGAGATAGAAGCAAAAAGAAAGCTGGAAGAAATCAGGCTAATGATGAGTCTGGATGCAAATAAGCAGCTTTTAAAGAGTGGTTTTCAAATAGATACCTCTGACTTAGAGGATTTGGTGGAGGCATTAAAGGAAACAGAAGCACAGCTTAAGGCTTCTATGTTCCAGGGAGAAACCGCAGAGGAAAATACAGAAAGAGCAAGCCTTTATGAACAGACAATAGCTACAACACAGGCGCTTTACACAATGCCTGCAGCAGTGCTTGGAAAGGTAGTAGAGAGTGAGGATAGCTTTACTTTATCCCATCTGCACGAAGAAGGTACAATTTTACAAAGCCAGTATACAAAGGCAGGTACAACCTATGAGGCTTTGATGACAGCACCAAGAGCAGACTTGGGAGATAAGATTTCCAAGGCATTTCAAAATGTGGATGATATCTTAAAGGATATGAATCTGGAAGTAAATGCAGATAATGAAAGAGCAGTTCGAATTCTTGGTTACAACCGTATGGATATTACAGAAGAAAATATTGAAGCTGTAAAACAGGCTGACCATACGGTAACAAGAGTCATGAATAAAATGACACCTGCGTCAACGCTACAAATGATTAGAGACGGAAAAAATCCATTAGAAATGGATATGAACGAATTAGAAGACTATTTAGATAAACAAGAGCAGCAAAGCGGAAAAGACACAGAACGCTTTTCCACTTATCTGCAAAAGCTGGAGCATCAAAAAGGTATCACAGAAGAAGAAAGAAAAGCTTACATGGGTGTGTACCGTATGTTCAGGCAAATTGAAAAATCAGACGGTGCAGTAATTGGTAATATCGTAGCAACAGGTGCTGAGATGAATTTTAAAAATATGCTTTCCGCAGTGCGAAGCAAAGCAAAAGGAAAAATGGATGTCAGCATTGATGAGGAATACGGTAGTCTTGAGAAGCTGATTACGAAAGGAGAAGCTATTGATACACAAATCATGACAGGCTATCAGCACACAGAAAGTAATCTTTCAGAAGAACAGCAAAAGCGGAAGGAAAGCTATTATGCAAAGCTCTCAGGAGAAATTACAAAGTCTCTTGCAGAGGATATTTCCGCAGAACAGCTACAGCAATTGGAAATGAAAGAGTACACTACCATAGAAAAGTTCTCAGAAGAGGTCAGAGAACAAGCTGCCAAAGAGCAGACATCAGAAAATAAAAAAATAGAAGAAAAGACTCAAGAGTTTAGAAGTGCAATACAGAAAGCAAAGCAGGTTGATGAGGCAGTGCTTGAAGAATTAATTACCTATGACCAGGCAGTAAGCATTGATAATATAGAAGCACTAACTTCTTTTCTGTTTGACAGAGGTTCTATATTTAAACAGGTATTTGCAAGAGAGAAAAAAGAAGAGGAAATAACAGAGGAAGCAGAGCTTGAGACGAGTGGTTCTGAGGAAGGTCTGGAAGAACAGGCACTTAAAGTTATGGAACAGCTTACAGATGCAAAAGCTGCAAAGAATTCTTATCAAGAGCTTATTGATAAGTCTGTAAAGGTTGTGGAAGAATCCTTAGATCAAAGCGGTATTGGGCGTGTAGATATCAAAGCTGCCCAGGCGCTCATGAAAGGACTTACGCTTGCGGGGAACCTGGCAAAGGAAGAAAACTATGAAATCCCCATGAAAATTAACGGAGAAATGACCTCTGTAAATGTAAAGATATACCATGATAGTAATCAAAAGGGAAAAGTAACAGTTACAATGGATACAGAGACACTTGGAAAAGTGGTAGCAGACCTGGAGGTTAATGAAAATAAACTTTCCGGTATGGTGGTATATGAAAAAAGAGAGGCTGCACAAATCATGGCGGAGCTGGAAAGCAATCTACAGACAAAACTGCAGTCTATGCAAAATGGTGACAGAAATGTCAGTATCAGTTTTGCAAGTGTAAAGCGACTGGATTTAAAGCAATTTGGTACAGATAAAGATGAGGGAGAAAATCTTTCGACCAAAGAGCTGTATGAAACAGCCAAAGCGTTTATGACAGCATTAAAAGAGACAGTTTCTTAAGAAAAGAGAAAGAAAGTTTGCAGGTTATGAGAAAGGCAAGGTTTTTAAAATGAGAATTAATTACAATATTTCTTCCATTATTGCAAGAAATGCATTAAATAATAACGATAGTCGATTATCTGATTCCATTGAGAGATTATCCAGTGGTTTAAAAATCAATCATGCAGCCGATGATTCTGCAGGACTGGCTATTTCCATCAGAATAAATGCGCAGATTAAAAGCTTAGAGCAGGCAAATCAAAATGCTAACGATGGTATTTCGGTTGTAAACACGGCAGACGGTGCCATGGCAGAAATGCATGATATTCTTCAGAGAATGAATGAGTTGGCAATCCAGTCTGCAAATGGAACTAACGCGGACTCAGACAGAGAGCAGATTCAGCTGGAGATTGATGAGCTGATAGAAGAGCTTGATCGTATTGCAAAGACAACAGAGTTCAATGCACAGACCTTATTGGATGGCAGTTTTGCATATAAAGGCTATACAAATACAGAAAATGTAACAGTAAAGAGCTATTCCGGTGGAGTAGCAAGTGGTATCTATCAAATTTCATCCATTACCTACAGCTACTATCAAAATCAGATATCTGATTATAGTACCTATATTGAAGAGGCAGCATCAGGGGAAGTAGAAGAGACAAAGAGTTATACCATTGGAAGTGCAGATGCAATCAAAGATAATTTAATAACAACTGCAACGGTTGGTACGAAGGCATTTCCAGAGGGCTGCAGTGTTATTTTGGATGATGAAGATATTACCATCAAAGGAAATAATGATTTTAAGGTGACCTTAAGTGTCAATAATAAGGGAGATATTAATAGTGGCATTGCATTGAATACGACTTCTATTGCAAAATATTATTCTACAGATAACTACCAGAATATTACAGTGACCAATGCAGACGGTTCTAAGAAATATAATATTTCAGAATTAAGTATTAAGACACCAACAAATGCTTCTGGCGTAGCAAATGGAGCCCCGGTGACCATTTACTCAGGCACGGAAAAGGAAGGATTAAGAAATATAACAGAAGATTTAGAAGATGCCTTTGCAGAAGTATATCCGGATGCAAAAGCCTTCAATGTAACAGGCTGTACACTAAGTACGGAAGAATCTGCTGTAAAATACGAGGGAACAACAACAACGATTTCCAATACGGTACTTACAATTACATATGATATTACAGATAAACAAGGTAACATATCTACAGCTACCATGGAGTTTAAGGTTAATGTACCTCTATCAAATACAGTAGGCATGACAAAGGATGAGGAAGAGCTTGCTTATGCAAAATACCTTACCAATCTGCCTGATAAGGTACATGATAATACCATCAACAAATATCTCTACAGTCATACAGAAACCATAGAAACCGTATATACTGTTGGTGACCCAGATCATCCAATTGAACTTAATTTAACAGGTATTGGTGCGATGCAGCTACAGGTTGGTGCAAATGAGGGACAGATTTTGGAACTTGAAATCCCGAATCTGCAATCCGGCTATTTAGGTGTAGACGATTTGGATATTTCTACAGAAGATGCAGCAACAGCCGCTATTGACAAGGTGACAAATGCGATTAACCAATTATCAGGTATCAGAGCAAAAATAGGTGCCTATGCAAACCGTTTAGAGCATACAGTAACCAATCTGGATACAACAACAGAAAATATGACAGCTGCTTATTCACGTATTATGGATGTGGATATGGCAACAGAAATGACAGAGTAT
>CAMBAN010000121.1 GCA_945864145.1 uncultured Lachnospiraceae bacterium
GACTATCACTCTGGCAGATGTTGAGGGTTCGGATTTATCCTCATTCGGTGCAGTAGATAAGGATTTCCACAGTATGTGGAAGTCCTTTTTTTATAGGTCAAATTTTTCCACACTCAGAAAAGAAAGAGTAGCTTACCCGCGGCAAGCTACTCCTCGTTATTCCGGAATATTTCTGATTATTGTCTTGTTGATTGTAAGCATAAAGGTTGCAGAAAGCAATAATGACATAATCTCTGCAATCGGGAAGGCCCACCATACTGCTGCCAGTCCGCCAAGCTTAGAAAGGATAAATGCTGCTGGCAATAATACTACAAGCTGACGTGCTACCGATACAATCATACTGTATACTCCATTTCCCAACGCCTGGAAACATGCACTGGATACAATGCAGAACCATGCAACTAAAAAGTGCACGCCGATAATACGAAGTGCCGGTACACCTATCGCAAGCATGTCTGCTGACGCATCAAACATACGTAACAGCACCTGTGGCATCCCCTCAAAAGCGATAAATCCACAAAGTAATAAAAGAAACGCAAACACATAGCTGTCCTTGATAGCTGCAAGTACTCTCTTTCTCTTGCCTGCACCATAATTGTAAGCAACGATAGGAATCAATCCATTATTTAATCCGAATACCGGCATAAAGAAAAAGCTCTGTAGTTTGAAATAGACTCCGAATACAGCAGTTGCTGTAGAAGAGAAGCCAATCAAAATAAGGTTCATACCATAGGTCATAATAGAACCAATGGCCTGCATGATAATTGTTGGTACACCAACCTTATAAATCTTTGCGATAATCTGTCCATCCGGGCGAAACCCTTTCATAGAAAGCTTAATTTCATGATTTCTGGCAAGATTATAGTAAAGAGCTATTGCTGCTCCTGCAATCTGTCCAATAATGGTTGCAATTGCTGCACCCGCAACACCCATTGCAGGGAAACCGCATAAACCAAAAATCAAAACAGGATCTAAAATAATATTTACAATAGCACCGGTTGCCTGTGCTATCATGCTGTAAAAGGTCTTTCCTGTTGCCTGTAAGAGCTTTTCCAAAATAAGCTGTGCACATAGACCAAAGGAAGCAAGGCAAACAATAGACAGGTAGGTAATACCCATCGTCATGATTTCCGGATCTGCTGTATTTTTAACCTGACTTGCATAGAATGGCTTAACCGCCAAAAGACCAAGAATGAAAAATCCAATGTAGCTCATGGCTGCTAAGAAAATACCATTCATGGCAGTTTTATTGACACCCTTAAAGTCTTTTTCTCCCAACTGCTTAGAAAGTAACGAACTTACACCAACACCTGTACCTGTTCCTACTGCAATCAGCAAGGTCTGAATAGGGAAAGCAAGTGAAACTGCCGTTAGTGCATTTTCACTGACCTTTGCAACAAAAATGCTATCTACTATATTATACAAAGCCTGCACCAGCATAGACACCATCATTGGCAATGACATATTCAATAACAATTTATTTACCTGCATGGTACCCATCTTATTTTCACGATTTAATTCCTGAACCATAAATCCTCCTTTTTTCGACATTTCTATTCAGTACACACAATTGATTATCTTAACATAACCACTAAAAGATTGCAACTCAAAAAGAATTTGCTACTGACCAGTTTACTCTAATCTAAAAAGAGCCAAACCCATAGGATTTGGCTCTCGCATTTTACAGAAAAATTATAAACAAATTTCTACAAAAATAGCATAAATTGCTTTGATAGCTGCTTCAAAATCATCATTGGAAACACCGATAATGATATTCAACTCAGAAGAACCCTGGTCAATCATACGAACATTGACATTTGCATGAGCCAGTGCTGAGAAAATACGTCCTGCAGTACCACGTGTTGCTTTCATACCACGACCTACAACTGCAATGAGTGCTAAATCTGACTGAATGTCAATATGGTCAGGTTTTACAGCCTTATTGATACCTGAAAGGATATTCTGCTCTTTTGCCTCGAACTCCTTTTGTTCTACCATAACGCTCAAAGTATCAATGCCTGATGGCATATGTTCAAAGGAAATACCGTATTCTTCAAATACCTGTAATACTTTTCTACCAAATCCGACCTCTGAGTTCATCTGGTCTTTTTCAATGTTGATAGAAGCAAAGCCCTTCTTACCGGCAATACCTGTAATGACATATTTTGACTTCTGACAGGTGTGTCCTACAATCCAGGTTCCTTCATCCATTGGTGCATTGGTATTTCTGATGTTAATAGGAATACCTTCCTTACGAACCGGGAAAATTGCATCCTCATGAAGAACACCAGCTCCCATATATGCTAACTCACGTAATTCGCTGTATGTAATGATTTCAATGCCTTCCGGATGGTCTACGATTCTTGGGTCTGCAATCAAAAAGCCGGAAACATCAGTCCAGTTTTCATATACATCAGCCTTTACAGCCTTTGCAACGATAGAGCCTGTTATATCAGAACCACCACGTGAAAAGGTTCTTACCGTTCCATCTTCTAAAGCTCCATAGAAGCCAGGAATAACTGCTCTTTCTACATTTTCCAGTCTTTTGCTAAGAAGCTGATTCGTCAAATCAGCATTGAAAGTACCATCCTCATGGAAGCGAATTGCTTCTGCAGGATCAACAAATTCATATCCTAAATAGTTTGCCATGATAATACCATTTAAGTATTCTCCACGGCTTGCAGCATAATGACTGCCTGCTTTATTCTTAAAGTTATCAACAATTTTTTCAAATTCCGGTGTTAAATCAAGGGTTAGACCTAAGCCATCAATGATTTCCTGATATCTTGCCTTAATCTGTTCAATTTCCTTTTTGAAATCAAGATTCTTTTCTGCCAATGCATAACAGCCATATAGCATATCTGTTACCTTGGTATCTGCACCAAATCGTTTTCCAGGTGCTGAAGGAACAACATATTTTCTGTCTTCATCTGCATGAATAATGTCTCCAACCTTTTTAAACTGTTCTGCACTTGCTAAAGAACTACCACCAAATTTTACTACCTTTTTCATAACCTTAATCCTCTATTCTTTATCTATCTTCTTTATGCATCCATTCTAATTCTACTGATTACGTTTCCTGCTGCCTTTGCCTTTTCGAAGAATGTCTTTTCCGGCATTGCCTCTGTTACAAAACCACACTCTCCTTCAAAGAGACTGTCAAGGAAAGTAACCTTTCCAAAGTCTTTTTCTACCTGTGCATGGTCTGTTGTAGATACTCTGACAAAAAATCTTCTGTTTGCATTTTCAATAGAAGAAACCGCTAATTTTTCGTCATCCCACTTTACATAAATGTGCTTTCCAAGGTGTTTTGCACAATCAATCACGTCTGCGACAACAGCACTTGCAGTTGCAAGCTTTCCTGCTCCCTTACCATAGTACATGGTCTCGCCTACCATATTTCCCTTTACTAAAATAGCGTTGAACACACCGCTTACTGAATAAAGAGGATTTTCCTCTGTTACTACGAAAGGAGCTACCATTGCATAATATTTACCATCCTGATGCATGCTCTTACCAAACAATTTGATAGTTGCGGATAACTGTTTCATATATGCAAAATCCTGTGTTGTGATTTCTGTAATACCTTCTGTGTAAATATCTTCAAAATTTACATTTTTTCCATAAGCAAGTGAAGTCAGAATAGAAATCTTTCTGCAGGCATCATAACCACATACATCCGCTTCCGGATTTCTCTCTGCATAACCGTGCTCCTGTGCTTTTTTTAAAACTGCATCAAAATCTGCGCCCTCTTTTTCCATTTTGGAAAGAATGTAGTTTGTAGTTCCATTTAAAATACCGGTAATGGAAAGAATATCTTCCTGAGAAAGAGAAGTTGCCAAAGGTCTGATGATAGGAATACCACCGCCAACACTTGCCTCAAACTGATAATTACAGTTATGAGCTTTTGCAATCTGTAAAAGCTCAGGACCATGCTTTTCTACCAGTTCCTTATTGGATGTACATACGCTCTTTCCTTTTTCTAAGGCTCTTTTTGTAAAATCATAGGCTGGTCTTTCTCCTCCCATTGTTTCACAAACAATGGAAACCTCCGGGTCATTTAAAATTACATCAATATCATGTACCAATACCTTTTGTACAGGTTCTCCCTCGAACTCACGAAGGTCAAGGACATACTTTACCTCAATCTCGTCCCCCAGTTTGTTGGAAATCATTTCTTTATTCTGATTTAATACCTCAAATACACCACTTCCAACAGTTCCAAACCCTAAAATTGCTGCCTTAATCATTCCTTTTGTACCTCTTTACTTCTTTCTCAATATTTTTAACATTTCCTTATATATTATTCACGTGCCAATACCTTGACATTATGAACACCGGCACGCTTTTCCATTTCCAAAATCATTTCTGAAACATCGCCTGTCGTATCCAGAATCTGAATACTTAAGGACAGAGAAGCAATTCCATTAATAGGAATCGTCTGATGTATGGTCAGTATATTGGCTCCAAAATCAGCTACCACCTTTAACACATCTGATAATAACCCCGGTTCATCATTCATCTGACAAGAAAGGGTCAATGTGGTTCCCTGTGCAGAATCATGGAATGGAAAAATATCGTCTTTGTATTTGTAATAAGAGCTTCTGCTAATACCTACCATTTCTACCGCTTCTTGTACGGAAGCTGCCTTCTGCGTCTCTATCAGACGATTTGCCTCCACTACCTTTAGCAGTACTTCCGGTAATGCTCTTTGTTTCACAACAAAGTATAATGTTGTGCTTTCCATAGTATCCTCCCACGTTTCTCTTCTGATTAATGTTCTTTCAACAAGGACATTTGTGCGTCGCTGTGATACATAATAGCATAACGCACAAAAAAGTGCAACCCATTTGTTGCACTTTTTTCATAAATCCTGCATATATATACAGCCTGCTTTTTTTCTTTCATTTTCGGTATAAGCTAAGCTGTTTAAAGGCTTCCTTGATAATCGGTCTGGAATAGAAATACCCCTGATAACCGGACACCTCATATTTGTTCATATAGGTTAAAAGCTCTTTATTTTCAATACCTTCTATGCACACCGGTACTGCCAAATCATTTGCACATTGGACAACCGATTTTACAATTGTCTGGTCCACAGTATTTGTTTCAATTTCTTTTACGAACTCCCTGTCTATTTTTATACAGTCCACCGGTATTTCTCTTAATAAATTCAAAGAAGAAAAGCCTGTACCAAAATCATCCAACGCAATTTTAATTCCATAAGATTTTAAAAACTGTACTTCATTTTTCAAAAAATCCATATTTAAAAAGCTGCATCGTTCTGTCAGCTCCAGGCACAAATGCTCCGGTGGAAATCCGGTATTCGCAAGCAGACTTACGATTTTACTGCGAAATTCACTATGCTCCAGCTGTGTATAGGATATATTCACATTAATTGTCAAGTCCGGTCTATCCTTCAAAAACTCTTTACCGTCCATCATAACCTGTTTCAATATCCAGTTTCCAAGCTCAAAAAAGACAGTATCCTTTTCCAGCATCGGGATAAACAATCCCGGTGGTACATCTCCATAGGGTTCCTTTTTCCAACGCAACAATGCTTCCATACCTGTGAGCCTTCCTGTCTTAGCACTGACCACCGGCTGATAACAGATATAGAATTCGTGACAGCCATCTAAGATACTGTTACGGAGTTCATGAATCAAAGAGATATTTCTTTTATTTGTATCATCTGCATCATTATACACGATTACTAATTCCCCATGCTTTTCATTTTTAGAAGCATCTAATGCGTATCTGGCTGTTGCAAGAACAGACTGTTCATCCGTACTGAAATCTTCCACAATTACGGCACCTCCACAGGTATCCATCGGAATATGATTACCGTTTACACTCAGACTGGTTCGTGCCATTTCCTTAATTTCTCCATACAACTTCTTGATTTCGTCAATCCCCATTTCATAGGTACAAACAGCAAATTTCGAACCGTCCATTCTATATACAGCACCCTTATTGGCTACCATATCTCTCAACTCGCCGCCAAACTGACGCATCACATCATTTCCAACGGAATAACCATACACATCATTTACATCAGAGAAATGTTTAAATCCTACAAGCAGCACTCTTACTTTCATTTTTCTGTCTCTGATAATCTTAAGCGCATGTAAAAATTCATATAAATTGTACAGATTTGTCGTAGGATCTACGTTGTCAATAATACCATGGTTGGTGATGGTCCCTGCAAAATAAGTTGGTCTTCCCTCATCATCATCGATTACCACAGCGCTCCCACTGCATACAACATAGTTCCCGTTTTTGTCTTTTGCGCGATATTCCATATCAAAGTTTTTTGCATGTCCGGAAAATACAGCATCAATCGCTTCTCTATACCTTTTTCTGTCTTCCGGATGAATGTGTTCTTCCCAAATGTTTGCTGCACCTTCCATGTATTCGCCCGGTAAGCCAAAAAATTCTACCGCTCTTTTGGACCATCTGGAAATATCTGTCCACATATTACATATAAAAATATATCTGCTTTTGGATGTTGCTGCAAAAGCATCAAATATTTTATTTGCAACATCAGATGAATGCATATTCATAAAAACACTACCTCTTTCAAAACCACTACTACTCACAATTTTGCCACACCTCTTTCGCTTATGGTTCCTATTATAGCATTTTCATAGTTTATGAAAAGTAGTTTTTTGTCTTTTTATGACTTTTTTGTTAATATTTTTGCTTTTTTAGTTAATATTATTTTATTAATCCTATTTTTATCATCGAACACACTTTATTTATAATTTATGACTATTCAGAGCCATGCGAATTTATGCAAATCATTTCGAGTAAGCTTGCTTACAGAGGAATGATTTCATAAATTCATATGGAGAGAAGCCATACATGAGCAAAAGGAAAGCTTCGAAGAAGCGATTTTGCGAATGGGCTCTGAATAGTTACTATAATTTTATAAATATTCATTTTATATCAAAAAGGGAGTTGTAAAATCATTTCGCACTAAAAGACTACATATATCCTTTCTTTTGAAATTGTCATCCCAAGCTTTTGTTGCAATGCTAATGATTTGCAGTTATCTACCTCTACCTGGCAAAACGGAATCAAATGATTTTCCTTCATATAGGAAATCATAAAATACTCTAATGCCACTCCATAACCTCTTCTTCGAAAATCAGGTAAAATTTCCAAGAGCCCCATACTACCTTCTAAGTGTTCTCCTGCAAAGCCCACCAGATGTTCATTCTGAAATGCTAAAAAGAGTTTTTTTCTTTCAATTATTTTTTTTAATTCTTCATCGCTTAACTTGTCATAATATTTTATGATTTCAGCAAAATCATTTGGTACTGCACATCTTATTTGTAAATCGTATTCACATGCAGGAACTGATTCCAAAAGATAAGCAGCCTGATAACATTCCAAAGTCTCAGAAAGTTCATATTCCTTTTTCAAAAATCTGTTTAAAAAAATAGCAGCCTACTGCCATCAAATAGATGACGGTAAGCTGCTACTTCTTCAAGGAGTTATTTTACAACCCCAATTTTTAATGAGACACCCGGGACTCGAACCCGGGACAACTTGATTAAAAGTCAAGTGCTCT
>CAMBAN010000122.1 GCA_945864145.1 uncultured Lachnospiraceae bacterium
TAAAAAACTGCGCCACAGCCTTGGCAGGCCATCGCGCAGCGATTTTGTTCAATTTCAGTCTTACTGAGAGATTGAAAGCACGCATGAATTTGAATTTGGAGGTGTGTTGTTATGCCAATAATCAAGGGATTAGAGTGGACATTTGATACAGTAGCATCTACATACGAGAAATTGCGTCCTGGTTATGTTACTGAGTTGTATCAAACAATATTCAATTACATTTCGATTGATGAAAATAGTAATGTGCTTGAAATCGGAAGTGGTGGAGGACAAGCAACCGCCCCGATGTTAACAACAGGATGTCAATTCGAGACTGACAAAGACGAACAACTTCCCGGAATTTACTTTCCGAGTATGTCCGGCACTCTGTGAAAAAGCCTGCACCTGCGGATTGCTCATGTACGGTATTCCGAACATGAAGTTAGAGAAACGTTTTATTGATAGAAAAATAGAGGTTATGAAGGCAGAAGGTGTGGAATTTATCACCGGAGTCAACGTGGGAAAAGACATGAAATCCGCAAAGCTTTTAAAGGATAACAAATACATCTCTGCTAAGGGCAAAAATGTCATCATTATCGGTGGCGGTGACACCGGAAATGACTGTGTGGGAACCTGTATTCGTCATGGTGCGAAGAGTGTAACCCAGCTTGAAATGATGCCAAAGGCACCGGATGAGAGAACCGAGGATAACCCGTGGCCGGAGTGGCCAAAAGTCTGCAAGACAGATTATGGTCAGGAAGAGGACAGTCCTTAGTGGTATGGGCAATCCGCGAAGGTCGAGAGGTTGCAAGAGAGGTGGATGAGAGCCTGATGGGATATTCTTATCTGGCAGCACAGTAATAGAAAAGAGAATTGTAAAATTGTAATTTAATGAAAAATCCGCTATACTAATAGAAATACAGGTATAGTGGATTTTTTTATGGAGGTTGCTATGGCAAGGACTGTCGGGATTGGAATACAGCAGTTTTTTTCTGTTGACTATGCAGATAAAGGAGATATATTTGAAGGACTCCGCATCTGGGAACATAAGGAATCCCGGCAGAAAATATCCGAAAATACGGATTTGCTTTTGAAGGAAAAAATGTACTGATAGGGTGAGGAGAATTTCCATGTCGGATTTTAAGAATAAGAATAATGTAAAAAAGGGTTCTGTACTGTCAAAAATCTCGTTTCTGTTGTCGATAGCCGCAGGTGTGGTATTGCTGGTGTTTTTGGTAGTGTTATATGCCGCAGATAATATAGAGGTATCGCAAAGCAGAAACGATTCCAGATTTATAGTTTTGAAAGACTACATCTGTTCAGAGGTGGAGGATGCCGATACCCCCATCGGTGTCAAAAAGGAATATACCTTTACCCTGGGCGAAACACTTGATAACGATACATATCTTGCTTTTTATACCGTCCACCAGTATGTGGATGTCTATCTTGATGGGCAGAAGATATACAGTTTAAAGCCTTCAGAAACAAACCGAATTAGTAAGACCGTGGGTAGTAACTGGGTCATGATACCCCTTTACAGGGAAGATGTAGGAAAGGAAGTCCGTGTAGAGATTACACCGGTTTATGAGAGTTTCCGTGACAGAGAGGTTGAGTTTCTGATAGGCTCATCTTTGGCTGTCTACAGTCAACGGTTGTTCAAAGATTTGCCGCAGCTTATATTAGGCATGATGGCGGTATTTGTGGGTGTGCTCTTTATCTGTGTAGCTGGTTATAATATGTTAAAAAACCGCCGGGGCAAAAATATTGTGGCACTGGGATTGTTCTCTGTGATGCTGGGATTCTGGAGGTTGACCGATACAAGATTTACGCCTTTTATTCTCTCGGATAAGCAGGTATTTCTGTTCTATGTATCGGTTACAATGCTGATGTTAGGCATGATTCCGTTGCTTAAATGGACAGAGGAGTATTTTACGAAAAAAGGGCGTTTGGTTTTGGATTGCTACTGTATTATAACATCCCTGATATGTCTGATAGAGTTAGTACTCCAATTTCTCGGCATCGTAGATTTGCGAGATATTCTATATATCACCCATATTTTGATTGGTATTGGAGCTTTTGGTGCAATCGGGATGGCTGTCTATGAACGGGTAAAATATCCTCAAAAGCCAAAAATGTTTGTAGGAAACAAACTCTCCTATATCTGTGTAGTAGGTGTGGTTGCAGACATGGCAGCATTTTATATCAAAGGCAACTCCTCCGGGCTTCTGTTTTCCCTGACAGCTTTCCTTTTGTATATCGTGTTTATGGGAATTGCCACCATGTTCAATTACAGTGAACAGGAGTTGCAGTTAGCAGAAAAAGACAGGCAGTTAGCAGAACAGGAACGAAAACTGACGAGAAGACGTATTGCAGCTATGATGAGCCAGATTCGTACCCACTTTATTTTCAATGTTCTTACGACAATTAGTACTTATTGTAAGTCGGACCCTAAAAAGGCGGATGATGCCCTGATTCGCTTTTCGAGATATCTCAGGCGGAATATAAGAATTATCGAGGAAGAAGGACTGATTGATTTTCAGACGGAGTTAGAGCAGTTAGAAGACTATATTGCATTAGAACAGTTAAGATTCGAGGATATGATTACCTTTGCAAAGGACATTGAGGTAACGAGCTTTCGGATTCCGCCGCTTACCATACAGCCCATCGTGGAAAATGCCATCAAGCATGGTCTGCTAGAACATGACAGAAGCGGCACTATCACATTGCAGACTATGAAAGAGGCAGAGTATATTGTTATAACTATTACCGATGATGGCGTAGGATTTGTGTTAGAGGAATGTGAAAAAGAAGATTCCGTAGGCATTAGAAATGTCCGTTACCGTTTAGAAAACATGGTACGAGGCAGCCTTGCGATTGAGAGTGCCTTAGGAAAAGGAACAACGGTAACAATCAAAATACCCATAGAGGAGGCAGAAAGATGAGAGTAATCTATGTAGATGATGAAAGTACATTACTTGAAAATTTTCGTCTGACGGTGGAGGGACTGTCTTTGATTGATGAGCTGAATCTGTTTAGAAAAAGCGAAGATGCCTTAAAATGGGCAGAAAAAAATCCGGTGGATGTGGCTTTTTTGGATATAGAGATGCCAATGATAAACGGCATTGAGCTTGCTAAGAGATTAAAAGAGACAGACCAAAATATCCGCATCGTTTTTGTAACTGCATTTGAACAATATGCATTACAGGCCTTTGGCGTAGAGGCAATCGGTTATCTCTTAAAACCTTATTCGAGGAAAGATGTAGAAAAGGAATTAGAAAAGGCATCTTATGTTCGCCCAAGACCAAGGAAAAAGGTGGAGATACATACCATGCCCGATTTGATGATTATGGTGGACGACAGTCCGCTTCAGCTCGGGCACACGAAACAGGAGGAACTGCTTGCTCTCTTAATTGACCGTGGAGAGACCGGCATTACCGGAAGAGATGCTATTGCCTGTATATGGCCGGATAAGTTGGCAAATGACAGTATCTACTGGGTAACGATGTCAAGACTTAAGAACAGGCTGAAAGATGCAGGAATTGAACATATCATAGGTAGCGAAGGACAAAAGAAATTTATCCGTACCGATTCGGTGGAGTGCGATCTGTATCAGATGCTTTCCGGAGATACCAGAGTGATAGCGAAATATTCGGGAGTCTATCTGAGGAGATATTCGTGGGCAGAAGAACGCAATGCCCAGCTTAATGAAATCAAGGAAAAAATATACGGTTTGCCGCCCTTGAGGAATGTGGGCTTGGACAGGAAAAGGAAAAAGTGAAATGGTGGTATGACGGATTCACCTTTGGAGCCCACAGGGATATCTATAATCCATGGTCTGTACTGAACTTCCTTGATACCGGAAAATACGACACCTACTGGGCAAACACCAGTGCTAACGGTCTTGTGGGGAAATTAATCCGGGAAGGAAACAGGAAGATAAAGGCGGATTTGGCAGATATGATGTCATGTTAGAGCCGAAAAATCCGAAAGAAGATGACGCCATCATCTTAGAATTCAAAGTACACAACTCAAAGAAAGAGGGGACATTGGAAGAAACGGTGCGAGCAGCTCTTGCACAGATAGAAGAAAGACAGTATGAAGCGGCCCTGATTGCAAAGGGAATCCCGGCAGGGAACATCCGAAAATACGGGTTTGCCTTTGAGGAAAAGAATGTGCTGATAGGATAAGCAAAAAAGAAAAATATATCACAAGGCGGGACAGATGTATCAACCATCTGTCCTGTCTTTTTTTGCACAAATCGAATAAATTTGACAAAAAGATAAAATTGGGTAAAAAACTAATTGACAAAAATGAAATATTGACAAGAAAAAAGACTTGAAAAGGGGTCTAAGTGTAAGGTTTTTGTAAGGGTCACTATGTTATAATAGATAAAAATAAAGCTTCAAAAGCAAAAGAAAGGAGATACTTATGAGAAAAGAAACATTTCAAAAATTTAAGAAAGGATTTGGAATCCTGCTGGTATTGGCAATGATAGTTACTTCCGTAAATCTTGGAACCCTGACAGCCCATGCAGCAGACGAAAGCGGTACCTGCGGGGACGGCATCACATGGACCTACAATGAGTCCACAAAGACCCTGACCATTTCCGGGGACGGATCGATGGCAGACTATGAATGGAAGAGCGATGGTTCAAAGTATGCACCCTATATGAAGAAATTGGGGGTAGAAACGGAAGAGAACGGTCGGACATATTATATTGATGATGAGAAGATAGAGCATCTTGTGATTGAGGACGGAGTTATCAGCATAGGAAATTATGCACTGTATAAATGTCATGCATTACAAGATGTGGTGATACCAGAGAGTGTGACAAAGATAGGTGTGGATGCATTTTACGAGTGTACCGGATTAGAATCCGTAACCATCCCAAAGAGTGTGCTTAGCATAGAAAGCAATGCATTTTCTGAGTGTTCATCCCTGGAAAGTGCAGAGATTCATGCACGCAGCATAGGACACGAGGCTTTTAAGAATTGCAGCAGCTTAAAAAATGTGACGCTATCATCGGAGGTAAAAGAAATCAAGGGATGTACATTTTTTGATTGTCCGTTTACAGAATTGGTAATACCGAATAGCGTAACAACGATTGGTTATAATTTGATGGAGAAGTGTAGCAATATCAAAGAACTGACAATACCGGAGAGTGTGACGATTCTTGAAGGTCCTATTATAGACTGGGATAGCAATCTGGAGAAACTTCATTTAAAGGTAAATCCAAATGACTGCAAAGCGGGTAGTTCTGTTTTTTGGGGGTATAGTAGTGATTCGAAATATGATGTAGAGGTTTCCTGTAAATATTTAAAGGATTTCAAAACTTTAGAAAATTGGAGCAATTATGCAGACAGATATGTAGCAGATCATACACCGGCAGATAGCTATGAGACGAGTGAGAGCGAGCATTGGAAGGTATGTAAAGACTGCGGTACAGAAATTGAAGATACCCGCGTAGCTCATACCTATGGAGAATGGAAGGTTACAAAAGCAGCCACCACAACGGAAGAGGGAACTGAGGAAAGAAGCTGTACCGTGTGTGGCAAGAAACAGACGAAGGCAATAGACAAGTTAAAAGAGGAACCATCCAAGGAGCCGGAGAAGGAGCCAACGAAAGACCCAGAGAAAGAACCAACGAAAGAACCAGAAAAAGAAACTGAGAAGAACCCAACGAATGATCCGGAAAAAGAAACTGAGAAGAACCCAACGAATGATTCAGAAGAAGAACCATCAGCAGGAACAGTAAAAAATGATACCAATACAAAGGACAATGCATTTAGTGGTAATTTAAACGAGGATTCCGAAGCATTAGCAGACAAAGTTCTGACAAAAGAAGAAAAAGAACGGATTGCAAACGGTGAGTCGGTAAAAGTCTACCTCGAAGTAAAAGATATCTCTGATACGGTAGCAAAAACGGACAAGAAAAAGGTAGAAGCTGCAAAAGGAGATGCAGAACTCGGTATGTACCTTGACCTTTCTTTATACAAAAAGATTGGAAACGATGATCCAAAGAAAGTGGCGAACACAAACGGAACCGTAACCATTACCATCAAAGTACCGACGAAACTTGTCAACAAAGATTCCGGTGTCACAAGAACCTACCAGATTGTAAGAGTACATAACGGAAAAGCCGAAGTGATTAACTGTAAATATGATGCAGAGGCAGGAACCATTACCTTTGAGACGGACAAGTTCTCTACCTATGCACTCGTTTACAAGGATGCCGCAAAGAGTACTGGTACAAATACGAATACAAACACAAATAGTAATTCTTCCGGCACTGCAGGAAACAGCAGTACCGGAGTAGTAAAACCGACATCTCCAAAGACCGGAGACAGCAGTACCGGAGTAGTAAAACCGACATCTCCAAAGACCGGAGGCAGCAGTACCGGAGTAGTAAAACCGACATCTCCAAAGACCAGAGACAGCAGCAACCTCATCTTATGGTTTGCATTAATCGTCATCAGTGGCGTGGCTGCATGCTATTTCGTAAGAAAAAAAACAGCAGTGAAAAAAGACTAAAACCAGATAAAAAGCAGTTGTAAAATTGTAATTCAACCAAAAATCCGCTATACTAATAGAAATACAGGTATGGCGGATTTTTTGTGGAGGTTATCATGGCAAGAACAGTAGCGATTGGAATAAATAACGGTGATTCATTGGTTGTTTTATGGGATGAGGCAGAGGGGATTGCACTAATTAAAGCAGACATATTTGAAAAACGATTAAATGATATACGGAACAGTATAAAACAAGAAATCAGCGAGTAAGTGACAAATTTCAGTTGTGCTCCCAGCGAAGGGCAAGAACCATTCGACACTGCGGGGGCAGAGAGCCAATCATGCTTGACATTGTGGTTGATTAGTCAACTGGGGAGAGCCGTTTTACTTGAATGATTTTCTGTTCATAAGCGCTAGTTGTGGGTTCAATTCCCGCCGGGAACATCGATTTTTTGCAACAATGATCGTAAAAATTCATTGTTGCTTTTTTTATTTTATGGGGCTTGCGAGCACAGAAAAATTATAAAAATGAGTAATTGGAGCACCGAAAAGACAAAACGGGCACCGAGAACTAAATCTATCCAAGCACCTAATGGAGATAACTATAATTTACAGAGAGAGCAGATTACACCAAGTGAAAAAGCATATGCCTACAAGATGAAATATGATGCCATTAAAAAGAAAGCAGGTAGAAAGAATAGATATGTGTTATACTGTGTAAAAAGATATGTACAAATTTGAATTTTGACGTGGATTAACAGAATGGTAAAGCGGTAATTGAACAGAGTTAGGAGAGAAAAAACGTATGAATGAGTTTGTCAAGTAAAGTGTGTAAATTAATTTTATTTTTTATTTCGATTAATCTTCTCAAACTCCCTTCCTCCCAGGGTATTGTGGGTGAGAAG
>CAMBAN010000123.1 GCA_945864145.1 uncultured Lachnospiraceae bacterium
CGGAATTTGTCATTCTGACAGCGGATACATGGAATTTAATGGAAAGCAAAAGCCTTTAGAATTTAAAGCCGGTGATATTACCTGTATTCCCAGAAATATTCCGCACACTACCTACAGTTCTCCGGGAACAGAAAGCCATTGGTCTTATCTGTTTTTAAATCCGAGCGAACTGTTTCGTAACATCAGCCCGAATTTTTCCAGAAATTTTGATTTATCTCTTTCTGCCTATAAGGAATACAAGCATATTTTGAGCAGAGACACTTACCCAAAGGTTTACTCCTTAACAATGGAAGTTATTCGTGAATTGGAGGAAAAGAAACCGCAGTATCAGCTTAGTGCCACCGGATTATTGCTTTCTTTATGTATTGAACTTCACCGCATTCAAAGTGAGGGTGGACAGGAAACTACTTTAACAGACAATCCACCGGAAAATGCCATGGTCATTTCTCCTGTTCTTGATTACATTGAGGATCACTATGCAGAAGAGTTTGACATCAACTATCTGGCTGATATCTGTAGATTAAGTCCTACCCATTTTAGACGTCTGTTCCATTCTATTATTGGAACGAGTCCTTTGGATTTTATCAATAACACAAGAATCACGAAGGCTTGCAACCTGCTTCGCAGTACAGAATATTCTATTCTGGAAATTTCTGAAATGGTTGGCTTTCATTCTGTTTCCAGTTTTAATCGACATTTCATGGATGTAATGCAGATTACTCCGAGAAATTACAGAAACGAAACACTTCTTACCAAAGAAAAGCAGGAAAAGCTTTCTATCTTAGAATATAAGGGATGGATGTATCCTGAAAAATAGCCGAGGGGGATGATATCATCCCCCCCGGCTGTTTTTTCACTTTTCAATTAAAAGATATGATAATTCAAATCCAGCCAATTCTTACACCAGGTAATCCATTGAGGAATCTGTACATCAATTTCTTTCTGGCTTAAGGTTGCTGTCTGTTTTGTGCCAAGTGCATAGCCATGTCCTCCATGTGGGAAAACGTGGTATTCTAAGCTTACTCCGGCTTCTTTTAAGGCCATTGCAAACAATAAAGAATTTTGTAATGGTACTGCCTGGTCTTCAAAGGTATGCCACATAAATACTGGCGGTACGTCTGCTGTCACATGATGCTCCAGACTTACATAATGCTCTAATTCCTTACCTGCTAAACCTACTATATCACAGCCTTCTTCTCTTTTGACTCCTAACAGATTATCAAAGGAACCTCTATGGGCATGCTCACCGGAAGTAATAACTGGATAAGCTAAAATCAATCCATTTGGCTTGTAGTCTTCCGGTATTGCCTTCTGATACTTTTTCATGTATTTCTTAAACCAATCCTGATTCCAAAAACAACCAAGACTGGCTGCTAAATGCCCTCCTGCCGAAAAGCCGCATACAAGGATTTTATCTTTATCAATGTGATACTCTTCAGCTTTTCCCCTAATATATGACATAGCTGTCGCCAATTCAAATACCTGTTGTGGGAAGCGAACTTCATCATCTGCTATGTCATACCATAATACAGCTGCATTACATCCTACTGACATAAATTGAAGCGCAATCGGCTCTGCTTCTCTAGGTGATATATGGGTATATCCGCCACCCGGACATACCAAAATCATTGGCCTTTTTCTATCTCCATACATCTCAGGATATTCTTCCTGTAAATAGACTACCAGCTTTGCCTGTTTTGCATTGCCTGTTTTTATTTTTATCTCTTTTACTTTCATCGTGAACCTCAATTTAATCTAAGTGGAATACTTTTTGTAAGTCAATGCTTACCGGACTGTTATCTGGATTTGTCTCCATAATATCAGCCATAAAATCCCACCATTTTCTATTAATTGCAGTATCTGCACCTTTCGCCCATAATTCCTCGTCTTCGATTTCAATGTACCCAAATAAGGTCAACGTTTCCTTGTCCAGAAAAATGGTATAATTTTTTCCACCATGCTCATGAATCATGTCCTTCATCTCAGGCCATAACATGTTATGGCGTTTCTCATACTCTGCTTCCTGTCCCGGAAATAATTTCATTTTAAATCCCTTAATCATTTTCCCCATACCTTTCTCTTTTTAATAATAAATAGGCTGTCTGCCCTTTTGTGCAATTGCAATGTATGTTTTTCCTGTATTCAACTGGATTTCATTGCCGTTATCATCATAATAAACAGTTGGTGTATAATCACCTGTCTTTTGCCAAGTCACATGAATGCATTTGCCCTTTGTAAAATAGTAACCATCTTCTGTAGTATCATAGTTTTGGAAATATAAGTAACCCTTTTCATCCAATCTGCACCACTTTGTATTCTGTACAATGACATTTGCAAAGGAAATCTGTGCGCAGGTCAGTCCATCTGTCTGTGGCTTCCCATGAATGGTTTTATAATAAAGTCCATCTGCGGCATTATAGGTAAATGCACTCTTTGTATATGTAAAAATCTGAGACAAATCAATCGTGTTTGCAGTTTTTGCTGCACTGCCATACTGTGCAAGTGTATTTACGCCATCTGCAAAGGTAAAATGCTTTGCATTGTAATACTCCGGTCTGATTGACAGCGAATATCCCAAAGCATTACTCTGACTGATAATTCCAGATGAACTGATGTAAGCATTGTGTGGCGCCTTTCTGTCTGTGGTACGGTAAAATGCAGCTCCACCTACGGCTCCTCCCCCGACACCATACTGATTGGTACCGGAAAGATTATTGATGTCAGGAGCAGTGATACGGTCCTTCATATAGCAAACACCACCAAAGTGGATTAAAATAGGATCCCACTCTGTTGCCTCAGGAATGTAGTAAGCTCTGCAGCTTCTGATATTACCAATCTTTTCCATTCCCACCCAGTTATCAATAACTGCCATCTGTCTGGAAATTTCTCCTTCTTCCATTATTTCATACAAAATTTTAGCATTACCAATTCCGTAAGATGGCTGTGCAACCTTGTCTGTTGGCATCATAACGGCAATCGGTCTTAGCCCAGCCTGTTCCTTCGTTACCCACTCATTCGTATATACACTTCTGACATAACCGTCCATTCCTTCTTCTGCATTTACAGTCATAGAAGGTACTAAACTTATACCTAATGCTGCGGCTACTGCCAAAGAAGCTATTCTCTTCCATAATTTGTTACTTTTCATATTAATCTCCATCCCGCCACCAATCTGCAGCACAAATAATGATGAAAAAGCTTTTATGCTTTTTCCTGTATGAAACTATTTCTATTCTATTCGTTAACAGATGCTACGTCAATCTGATTTCCTCTTATAACCTATCAAAAATGACCTTTTATTTCCATCTATATTTTGATTTTGCCATAGCAGGCTTGGCATCAACTTCATTTTCCTCACAATACCGCTGTATCTCTCGCAAAAATTCTTTACCAAAGCGTTCGTATTTTGCCTGCGCCACTCCATTGATGGCAAGCATTTCTTCCTTGGTCTTTGGAAGGAAGGTGCTCATTTCCAAAAGACTTCTATCAGTAAAGACTACATACGCAGGAACATTCAGCTCTCTTGCAAGTTCATTTCTTAAGCTACGCAGGCTTTCGTAAAGCCTGGGATTGCTGTTTCCTGCTGCCACATTTCTGTAAGCCTTTGTGCCACCCTTTTTCAACTGTACACCATTTGTATAAGAAGTTATCTCCTTTTGCTTTGGAAGCTTCAGTAAGATCTGCTCTCCCTTAACAGTAATGTCATATGACAGTTCTGTCAGTTTTAATACCGCATAACCATCATCCGTCTGAGTCAGATAGTTGCTGGCTAATAGATGCTTCATAATCTGTTTTAACCGTTCCATCGTTACATCTCTTGCCGTACCGAAATAGCTGTTGTCCATCATTCTGTTCTTTTTGAGTTTCTCGCTCTGACTTCCGTGAATCGTCTCCAAAATTACTGTCTGTCCAAAACGTTCTCTGCTTTCTTCTATACAGCACAAAATAATTCTTGCATATTTGGTCACATCTACCTCTTCAAAGTTTGTCAGACAATTACTGCACTTGCCACAATAAGCCGGTGCATACTCGCCAAAGTAATTTAGCATATATCTGCGTAAGCAATCCCCTGTATAACAGTAATAAGTCATTTTCTTTAAACGCTCTCTGTCTTTTTCCTTTACTGCCTCCAGCTCAGCATCGCTCAATTCTTCATTTTCTCTGTTATTATCAATAAAAAATTGATTGACATGTACATCCTGGGCACTATATAGCAAAATACATTCTGCTTCTTCTCCATCACGACCTGCTCTACCAGCCTCCTGATAATAGCTTTCCATATTTTTTGGCATATTGTAATGTACAACAAACCTTACATCCGGTTTGTCGATTCCCATACCAAAGGCATTGGTTGCTACCATTAATTGCTTTCTGTCATAGATGAAATCATCCTGATTGTTTCTACGTTCTTCATCACTTAATCCTGCATGGTATTTGGACACAGACAATCCACGTTTCTGCAGCTTTTCATACACTTCCTCTACCAGTTTTCTTGTGATGCAGTATATAATTCCGCTATCATCTCCATGTTCTTCAATAACAGATAACAATTCTCTATCCTTATCCTTGCCTGTTTTTACGGAAAAAGACAAATTTTTTCTGTCAAAGCCTGTTGTCACCACTTTTGGATTCTTTAGCTGTAAAATGCGCATAACATCATCTCTGACTGCTGCCGTTGCTGTTGCTGTAAAAGCTCCCACCACAGGTCTTTTCGGAAGTCTTTGCAAAAAATCTATGATTTTCAAATAGCTTGGTCTAAAATCCTGTCCCCATTGAGAAACACAATGCACCTCATCTATACTTAAAAAGGAAATATCTGCATACATGGCAAAGTTTAGAAAAGACTCTGTCAGTAAACGTTCCGGTGCCACATAAATGATTTTATATTTGCCTGCTTTTGCAAACTCCAAAGCCTTAAAATATTGTCCCTGTGTCAGTGAACTGTTCAAATACGCTGCATATACACCTGCCTGGTTCAAGGCAGCCACTTGATCCTTCATCAAACTGATTAAGGGAGATACGACTAAAGTAATCCCCTTAAACATTAAGGCAGGGATTTGATAACACAGGGATTTTCCTGCGCCTGTGGGCATGATACCGAACACATCCCTTCCCTGTAAAATGGTATCTATCAACTCCTCTTGTCCTTCTCTAAAAGAGTCATACCCAAAATATTGCTTTAATACCTGATACTTCTGTTGTTTCATATTTCTCCATTCTATTCGCTTAAAAATGGCAGCCGTTTATGGCTGCCATTCAATCTTTTCTTTATGCAAGTTTTGGCTCCGCATCAACGCTTTGCTTTTCAAAGCGACGAATAATGCAAAGAACCCGTTGTCTTACCACATCCTCCTGAAAAGGCTTCTGAATATAATCAGCTACCTCATAAGAGTAGGTTCTTCTCAACACCTCATCATCCAAATTTGCAGTAATCACGACAACCGGAGCTGCTTTAAAGCCCGCTTCCTTTAGTTGGTCAAGTACGAAAAATCCATCTCCGTTTGGCATAACCAAATCCAACAGTATCACTGCAAGTGAATCTTGTTCCTCTTTAATTGCCTGCATGATTTCATCCCCGTTTTTACACTCGATGATATCATAGGTATCCTCGAAAATTCCGCGTAACACATATCGGTTTATTGACTTATCATCACCAATCAGTATTTTTTTCTTTTGACTCATTCTTGTCTCCCCTAAAGATGTATTCATCAAAATTATGTTAACGTTAAACTCAGTTTACTTCATCCAATACTGATTGACAAGTAGGTTATTTCATTTTTTTTGCGACTAGTCCGGTATGAAAAGAAAAAACATTTTTTGTTTCTCTCTCCTGTTGTTTCTTGAATACCCAGTTTTTCTGAATTCGAAAACTAATAAAAAACAGACAGGTATCTGTGATTGCTTTTATCACTGTACTGATAAAGCTTCCAGCTAAAAAAGCTGTCGAAAGCAAAGATACAATTCCTGCTGATACAAGCATCTGACACACACATAAAAGATAATATTTTACGATAGAATAAGTTGTGCCTTTTCCAAATACTATCTTCCTGTTCACCTTATAATTAAAGAGGGAAGAACAAATACGCGCTACAGCAGTTGCTGCAAAAATCAATGAAGCCTGTGGCATCCCCAGCTTTTCAAACAATAAGCTCGCCAAAAAGAACAGGCTCAGGTCAATCCCTGTGGAAGCCATCGAATTCATAAAAAACTTAATGATAATACCATAAATTTTGATGGAATCCCTAACCGGATGAAAATGAGAGCTTTCATTATCATTTATATAAACTGTCTGAATCGGTACTTCCGTAATCGGAATCTCCAAATCCTTTGCTTCTAACAGCATATTGGTTTCGTATTCGTAACGCTCACCTTTTATCGTCAAAAGCTCTGCCAACCTGTCTCTTGAAATCGCACGCAATCCAGTCTGCGTATCTGAAATCTTCAACCCGCAAAAAATACGAAAGACACCTTTTGTAATTGTATTTCCATATTTACTTTTCTTAGGAACGTCTGCCCCGCTAAAATCTCGACAACCAAGCACCAGACTATCTTTTTTTTCTAATAATGCTTTCCCACAGGCATAGACATCCTCCGGCTTATGTTGATTATCGCCATCTACTGTAATCACACCCAAAGTATGCTTCCTGTTTTCCATGCAAAAGGAAAATGCCGTTTTCAACGCTCTACCTTTTCCTTTATTTTCCTTATGATGTATAATGGTGCATTCTCCATCTAATTTCCTGAATGGCTCCTGATGTGCTGCATCACTTCCATCATTTACGACAATCATGTCATGAAAACCTTTTTCCTTTAGTCCTTCTACTACCTTTATCAGCTTCTCATCCGGATTATAGGATGGAATAATAATGCTCATATCTAATACCGCATCGCTCATACAATTCTCCCCTCATACTAATCGTGCGTATTATGTTACCAATACTATTATCCCAAAGTTTTTCTAATTTGTCACGCAATTTATGATATTTTCTGAATTTTTATTTTTCCTCCCTTTGATGATAGCCGGTAACATACAAATAAATAATGAAAATTAAAATGACTATCACCAAAAATATTGCTGTTATAATACCATATCCAACCTTAGCAATCTGTTGATATGCAATGGCATCTTTTTCCAAAAGTGATGCTTCTTCGTAGCTTACCGTTTCTATCATTTCATGAAAATCAGCTTCATGTAATCCTTTTCCCTCGTAATAACCATATTGAAATACATACAAAATACCAT
>CAMBAN010000124.1 GCA_945864145.1 uncultured Lachnospiraceae bacterium
TATGGCAGGAAAAAAGAGGAAATTGTGCTTGGCAATGGAGCATCTGAGCTTTTTTTGGCATATATCCATACGGAATTACCCAAAACGGTATTACTGCCTGTGCCTTCTTTTGCAGGTTACCAAAAGGCATGTGAAGCCTGTGCATGTAAAATGATCTATTATGTGATGAAAAAAGAAAATGCTTTTTGCCTTACCGAAGACATTTTACAGTTAATGACGCAAGAGATAGATTGTCTTTTTCTGGCAAATCCTAATAATCCGGTGGGAAACTGTATAGAGAAAGAGTTGCTTTTTAAAATTTTAGAGAAGGCAAAGAAATATCATATCAGAGTGATTTTGGATGAGTGCTTTATAGAGTTCACCAATGTGGAAAAAGAAGCAACGATACTATCTGTTTTAGAAAAATATCCACAGGTATTTTTGATACGAGCTTATACAAAAATCTATGGTATCCCAGGGGTAAGGCTTGGATACGGCTTTTGCACGGATAGCGTTTTTTTAGAAAAAATAAGAAAACACTTACCGGAATGGAATATTTCTATCTTTGCGCAGTATGCAGGTGTTGCGGCATTAATGGATGACAACTATGTCAGAAATACCGTGCAGGAGGTAGAAAAGGAAAGAGCTTATTTAGTAGCAGGACTGGAAAAGCTTGGCATTCAGGTATTTCCGGCAGAGGCAGATTTTCTATTGTTTTACTCGGAAAAAGAGTGGTATGATTCATTGCTTTTACAAGGAATCTTAATCAGAGACTGTAAAGATTATAAAGGACTTGGCAAAGGCTATTATCGTATTGCCGTAAAGACGCATGAGGAAAATCAGTTGTTACTGGAATGTATGAAAGCATTGTTAAAGGAAGGTTGATAATTATGCAGGAAATTACATATGTGCTTCCGCAGGAAATTGAGAAAAGAAGCTTTGAAATCATTGGTAATGAGCTGGCTGAGAGAGGAATTGTGATACCTAAAGAGGAGGAGCCGATTACAAAACGTGTCATACATACCAGCGCAGACTTCGAATATGCAAGAACTATGTGCTATGCACCCCATGCCATAGAGAAGGCAAAGGAGCTTTTGAAAAATGGTGCAGATATTGTGACAGATACCAATATGGCTTTAGCCGGCATCAATAAAAAGGCACTGGAAAAGCTTGGAGGTACGGCTCATTGTTTTATGGCAGATGCAGATGTGGCGGCACTTGCCAAAGAAAGACAAGTGACCAGGGCAACAGTCAGTATGGAAAGGGCTGCCAAAATTGAAAAACCTGTCATTTTCGCAATTGGAAATGCACCAACTGCGTTACTTTCTTTATATGAAATGATACAAACAGGAAGCTATATGCCGGCATTTATCATTGGTGTGCCGGTTGGATTTGTAAATGTAGAAGTTTCTAAGGAACTGATTATGGAGACAGAGGTTCCTTATATCATAAATGCAGGAAGAAAGGGCGGAAGTAATATTGCAGCGGCAATTTGTAATGCCCTGCTGTATTCTCTGACAAGAGAAGGATGAGATACGGATTTACGACAGGAAGCTGTGCAGCAGCGGCAGCAAAGGCAGCAGTGTATATGCTGCTATCCGGGAAAACGAAAACAGAAATCAGTATCATGACACCAAAGGGCATTCTCTTTCATGCACGGATACTTTCTATAGAAAGAGAAGAAACAAGAGTGAGCTGTGCAGTGGAAAAGGACGGTGGTGATGACCCAGATATTACAACAGGGGCGCATGTGAAAGCAACAGTAACATGGAATGACACAGGTGTCATAACTATAGATGGTGGCATTGGGGTAGGCAGAGTAACAAAGCCCGGGCTCGACCAGCCGGTAGGAAATGCAGCTATCAATCACGTGCCACGAGAAATGATTACCAGGGAGGTAAAAGAAGTTTGCGAGCTGCTGGACTATCAGGGCGGTTTGGAAATCGTAATTTCTGTGCCGGAGGGAGAAGCACTTGCTGCAAAGACCTTTAACCCGCGCCTTGGCATTGTCGGTGGAATTTCTATTCTTGGTACAACAGGAATCGTAGAACCTATGAGTAGCAAGGCATTGTTAGATACTATCTATGTGGAGCTTAAGCAAAAAAAAGAAATGGGGCAGACAATTGTGGCAGTTTCTCCGGGAAATTACGGATTGGATTTTATGAAACGGACTTATCAGTATGATTTGGATAAAAGCGTAAAGTGCAGTAATTTTATCGGAGATACCATTGATATGGCTATAGAGCTTGGCTTTTCTAAAATGCTTTTTACAGGGCATATTGGGAAACTGATTAAAGTGTCAGGCGGTATGATGAATACGCATTCCAAAGAGGGAGATTGTCGTATGGAGTTACTTACGGCAGCGGCGCTACGGGCAGACTGTTCGAAAGAGGTAGCACGGAAACTATTAGATTGTGTGACCACAGAAGAAGGCGTTCGTATTTTACAGGAGGCAGGCTGTCTGACAAAGGCATGTGATTACTTAACAGAAAGAATTCTCTTTTTTTTGAGAAAGCGGGCAGCAGAAAAAATGGAAATAGAATTTATGATGTATGCAAATGAGTTTGGACTATTGGCACAAAGTGAGCGTGCAGAGCAATTTTTAAGAGAATTGAGCATTTTTTAAGAAAAACTGCAGAAAGGATAGGAAATGGTTTATTTTGTAGGAGCCGGTTGTGGCGCTGCTGATTTGATTACGGTAAGGGGTATGCGTCTGTTACAAAAAGCAGATGTCATTATTTATGCGGGCTCATTGGTAAATCCGGAGCTTTTAAGTTATGCAAGGGAAGATTGTAAAATCTATAACAGTGCAAAAATGACGTTAGATGAAGTGATGGCAGTGATGGAAGAAGCAGAAAACCAGGGTAAAGAGATAGTGCGCTTGCATACAGGAGACCAAAGTGTCTATGGCGCAGTCAGAGAGCAAATGGATGCATTAGAGGAAAGAGAGATTCCTTTTGAAAGCTGTCCCGGTGTCAGTGCATGTTTTGGGGCAGCAGCCTCTCTTAATCTGGAATACACTTTACCGGAGGTATCCCAGTCCTTGATTATTACCAGAATGGCAGGAAAAACAGCAGTACCGGAAAAAGAAAGCATTGAAAGCTTTGCAGCGCATCAGGCGAGTATGGCAATCTATTTAAGTGCAGGTATGCTGGAGGAGCTTTCTGAAAAATTAGTGGCAGGAGGATATCAGAAGGATACCCCGGCAGCACTTGTCTATAAAGCAACCTGGCCGGAGGAGGAAGCCTATATCGGGACAGTAGAAGCTTTACCGGAAATAGCAAGGATTCATCATATTACAAAAACGGCATTGGTGCTTGTTGGAGATGTGATTACACACAGTGGATATGCAAAATCGCGTTTATATGCACCTGATTTTGAAACGGAATTCCGAGGAAAACGAGTATGAAATTAGCAGTCATTAGCTTTACCGATGATGGAAGAGCGATTACAGAAAAACTAAAAGCCCTGTATGGAGAAGAAGTTGATATGAGAGATGGGCAAGTAAGGGAACAGGAGCTGACACATGGACAGTGGCTGTCACAGCAGTTTACACAGAAAGTGCCGATACTTTTTGTCGGTGCCTGTGGGATTGCGGTAAGAATGATTGCTCCCTTTGTAAAGGATAAGCTGACAGATAGTCCGGTATTGGTTATGGACGATAGAGGCAGTTTTGTGATTCCGATTTTATCAGGTCATGTGGGTGGAGCAAATGAGCTTGCAAAAGAACTTGCGATGTCTTTTCAGGCTATTCCTGTCATTACGACGGCAACAGATACCCATCACTGCTTTGCTATTGACCTTTTTGCAAAAGAGCAGGGTATGCAGATTGTAAATAAAGAGGGAATTGCTAAAATATCTGCAATGATTTTAAAGGGACAGAGCCCTACTGTTTATATTGAAAAGGAGTTAGAGGCATATGAAGACGGGGAATATTTTACAATAGGGAAAAAAAGCTGGTGTCTGCCAAGAGAACTGACACGTGTGTCAGATAAGAAAAGAGCAGATATCCTGATTGGAATAAGCTGTGAGTCTACAGAATATACGAAGCTTTACTTAAAACCGAAAAGCTATGTACTTGGCATTGGATGCAGAAAAGGAAAAGAATGTTCAGAATTAGAAAGCTTTGTAACAGAAATGCTGGCAGAATGCGGTTTGACTTTAGCTGAAATACAGGCAGTTGTTTCTATTGATAAAAAGAAAGAAGAAAAGGGGATTTTACAGCTATGCAGGAAATATGACCTCCCTTTTTTTACTTATACAGGTGAGGAACTGATGGCAGTAGAGGGAGAATTCCACAGTTCAGCTTTTGTGCAGGAGCAGGTCGGAGCGGATAATGTCTGTGAAAGAGCAGTCGTAGCATATTGTGGGAAAAAGGAAAGTCTTTTCTTGCCTAAGCAGGCAAAAAATGGGATGACAGTTGCAGTCGGTAAGCTATAGAAAGGCGTGAGTTTAACATGAAGCAGTTAATTTATATTGTAGGAATGGGACCCGGAGAAGAAAACATGATGACAGGTCAGGCAATTCAGGCATTAGAGCAAAGTGATATTATCATAGGATATACTACGTATTTGGATTTACTGGGAGAACGGTTTGCCCAAAAGGAAAAAAAGACAACAGGAATGAGACAGGAAATAGAGAGATGTAAGCTTTGCTTTGAAGAGGCTGCTAAGGGGAAAGTAGTTTCCATGTTATGCAGTGGAGATGCAGGGGTATATGGCATGGCTGCTCCTATGTTGGAAATCGGAAAGGATTATCCGGAATGTGAGCTTGTGGTAATACCTGGTGTCACAGCAGCCTGCAGTGGAGCAGCCGCACTTGGGGCCCCTGTCAATCATGACTTTTGTGTGATTAGCCTGAGTGATTTGCTGACACCCTGGGTGGTTATAGAAAAAAGATTGCAGGCAGCAGTGCAGGGTGATTTTGTGATTGTTTTATATAATCCGTCCAGCAGGAAACGTAGTGACTATTTACAAAGAGCCTGCGATATTATGCTGGCAAATGGTGCCACAGAGGAAAGAGCTTGCGGATTTGTGGAAAATATTGGTAGGGAAGAAACCAAAGTTACCTGTTGCAACCTTGGAGAATTGAGAGAAAAGCAGGTAAATATGTTTACTACTGTTTTTATCGGAAATACACAATCAGAAATTATTGCTAACAGACTGGTTACCAAAAGGGGGTATCATCTATGATGTCAGTCTGCATATTTGGCGGTACTACAGAAGGACGAGAACTGGCTGAGACATTAGCGAAGGCGCAAATACCTGTCATAGTTTCTGTTGCAACCGAATATGGCGAGGAGGTCATGGAGCCTTCTCCTTATATTACTGTGTATCAGGGACGGTTAGACAAGCAGCAAATGAAAGCTTTTTTAGAAAAAGAGGAGTGGTATGCAGTGGTAGATGCGACCCATCCTTTTGCGACACAAGTGTCAGAGCAGATAAAGGAATGCCTGCATGAGCGTCAAATTCCATATCTTCGATTACAGAGAAATACAGAAAACAAAGAGAATACCTATACTTATTATGAAGATACAAAAAGCTGTATCGAGGCACTAAGAGAGACCACAGGAGCAATTTTACTGACTACAGGGAGTAAAGAGGTCTCTGTATATACAGGGGAGCCACTTCTCAAAAAGAGATTGTTTGTCAGAGTGCTTCCAAGCATAGAGAGTATTGGCCTTTGCCAGCAGGCAGGACTGACCGGAAAACAGATAATAGCTATGCAGGGACCATTCTCAGAGGAAATGAATCTGGCGATGATGAAACAGTATCACATTGCTCATTTGGTAACAAAGGAAAGCGGACACACAGGTGGTGTGGATGAAAAGCTTTTGGCTGCAAAAAAAGCCGGTATTTGTGTACATATGATAGGTAACCCCGAAAAGGAAAAAGGAATGTCTTTTGAGGAGCTTTTGGCTGTATTACAGGAGAAAACAGGAAAAGCTTTGTATGCAAATAAGAAACTGCAAATTTCTTTAGTGGGGCTTGGTATGGGACAGGAAGCATTTCTTACGATTGCCGGACAGGAAGCAATTGAGGAAGCGGATTATCTTTTTGGAGCTTCCAGATTGTTAGAGGGATTGCAGGCAAAGAAGGAGAAATATCCATATTACTTGGCAAAGGATATACAGCCTGTTTTGGAGAAGCTTGTAAAGAAAAAGGAGCGCTGTAAGATTGCCATATTGTTTTCAGGTGATACAGGCTTTTATAGTGGCTGTAGTAAGCTATATCAGGCATTAAAATTGGAAAATGACATGGATGTCAGAATTATTCCGGGTATTTCTACAGTATCAGCATTGAGTGCAAAGCTTGGTATAACATGGCAGGATGCGAAGCTCATGAGTATTCATGGAAGTGAGGAAGCTGTCTGGAAAAGTAAGGTACTGGGTGCACTACGGCAGGAAAAAAAGCTCTTTTTGCTTTTATCCGGAAAGGAACAACTACGACAGCTTGGAAGTCTGTGTGAAAGCTATGCGGCGACAGCACAGATTTATGTAGGACGACAGCTTTCTTATAAGGAAGAAACAATTGAAAGACTGACACCACAGGAATGTAGTGAATATGAAAAGGATGGACTGCTTGCCTGCATGATATGTCAGGAAATCATGGAAAAAAGAATACTGACGCCGGGAAGGAAGGATGAAACTTTTCTTAGAGGAAAGGTACCAATGACAAAGGAAGAGGTCAGAGCTGTTTCTATCTGTAAGCTTGGCATACATAAGGAGTCAGTCATTTATGATATTGGTAGCGGAACAGGCTCTATCGCAGTGGAGCTTTCTTTACTTTCACCTGAGAGCAGAATCTATGCGATTGAACAAAAGGATGAGGCAGTAGATTTGATAAAAAGTAATGTAGAGAAATTTGGCGCCTTATCAGTCAAGGTTATTCACGGAATGGCACCGGCTTGTATGGAGGAACTGGAACCAGCTA
>CAMBAN010000125.1 GCA_945864145.1 uncultured Lachnospiraceae bacterium
ACCCATGAAATCACCTGTGTTAACGATGTAGCAGTCTACGTTCTTCTCTTCTACTAACTTCTTGAACTTCTCATAGTCATTTACTAATGGATATGTTCTGAATGGGTTAGCATAAGGAACGATTCTTAATGCGTTCATATCTGTACCAGCTGCAACACGCTCTGCTGTAGAAGTCTTTGTTGCAAGTGTAGCACCCAGAACCGACGCTACAGCACCACCCTTTAACTTAACTACTGGTGGGATTGTAGGATCCTTCATAATCCAGAAGATAGCGTTAACCGGAGCATCAATCTTGTCTACACGGTTTGGAGACCATAACTTAGACTTGAGAGCACGTCCGTTACCATTTCTGATATCCTCTGTTACTAACTGAATCTTTCCATCCTCGTCCAATGTAGCTGAACAGTTCTGAGCTGATAATAAGTACTCATTATCAGGACATCCTGTAGGATAGTCAGCTGTCTTATCAAAATATGTTGGCTCTAATGCGATAGAAGCACATGTATCTGTATTGATGATGAAAGCGTCATCATGAAGAACCTTGATTCCGCCGAACTGATCATACTTTCCACCATGCTTAGCATGTGTTAATGTAGATTTACCAGATCCAGATAATCCGTATACAGATGCTACGAACTTCTTTCCGCCTTCAAGAGAGTATTCTTTCTGTCCACCATGGCAAGATGCATAACCATTTCTGTTAGCAAGTGCCCATGCCATTGTAAGAGTACCTTTCTTGTGCTCTCCGAAGTATCTCATACCAAGAATTGCTGCACAGTTCTCTTTTGTATCGAAGTAGCAAAGTGTTAATGGATCGCTTAAGCATCTGTAATCTACGTCTGGTGCATCATGTGGTGCCCACTGTGGATCAGAGAAGATATAAACATCCGGCTCTTTACCATCTGCGATAGGCTTAGAGTTCTTGTACATCTTTACGTACTCATCTGACATATACTGGAAGTTTAACATCCAGTTGTAAAGGATATTCTCTTCTCCTTCTGGAATTAAGAGATGAGCCTTAACCATGAATTCCGGATCAAGACCGATGAAACACTCTGCATGGTACATTGTTTTCCAACGTGTTTCATAAATTGCATCCATAACAACTTTGTCAAGTTTTGTATCATCAACGCCTGGCTCACCTTTGATACGACGAGCTGCAGCGTAACGACCAGTTACAGCACCATCGTTGAATAAAAGAACTCTGGAATCCTTCTCAAGACCAAATGTCTCGCCATCCTTAATCTTCATATCTGTTACGATAGTTCCTGGTGAGTTTTTAGCTAATTCATAAGCTTCTTTTAAAGTATTAACTTTGACTACATTGTTTCCGTAGAAAGCAGCTTCAATGATAGAACGTGTTTTAGAAAATCCTACCTTTCCTGCACCAATCTCGGAAATTGGATAATACGCTTTTGTTGACATATTAAATCCTCCTTAGATATAAAATAAATGATTATTTCAAACCGCTAAAAAAGCGATGATTGACAATGTATATTCATTCACACATTTGCAAATATTATCTCAAAACATTTACGAAAAGTCAATAAAATAAGCATAAACTTATTTTACAAACGCATACCTGTGTGCATATATCGCACAATTCAGATTGCTTTCGTTGCATTTTTAAGTATTTCTAATTCTTCACCTTCAAAAAATGGAGAAATCTTCTCATAAACTGCTGCATGATATCTGTTCAATTTCTCGATATCGCTTGCTTCCATATACTTTATGTCAATGGCATCTGTGTCAATTGGCACATAGGTCAAATGTCTGAAGCCCATAAACTGTCCAAACTCATTTTTCTGCTCATTGACTGTTTCCAGAATGTTTTCAATACGGATACCATGGCTTCCTGCGATGTACATACCTGGTTCATCAGAAACAATCATGCCCTCTTCAAACAAGGTTTCCTTCATTTTTTCGTTGTACTGCCAACGTAAGCTTTGAGGTCCCTCATGTACATTTAAAATAAAACCGATACCATGTCCTGTGCCATGCTTATAATCCAATGCACACTCCCACAACGGTTCTCTTGCGATAATATCCAGGTTTCTGCCGGTACAACCGTATAAGAACTTTGTATCCGCCATGCGAAGCATACTACATACAACCTTTGTAAAATGAAGCTTCATTTCTTCTGTAATATCACCTAAAGCAATCGTTCTCGTTACATCTGTCGTCGCACCTTTATACTGAGCTCCTGAATCTACCAGATAAAGACCATCATTGGTAATGTCGCTCTTTTCCTCCGGTGTTGCACTGTAATGAGCCATTGCTGCATTAGCCTTATAAGCACTAATCGTTTCAAAAGATAAATCAAGGAAGCCATCTATTTCACTTCTCATTTTATCCAGCTTTTCAGCTACGCTGATTTCATCCATTGGCTCCTTGCCTGCGTGCTTTTTCATCCAGAATAAGAACTTTGTCAAAACAGCACTGTCTTCTATATAATACTTACGAATGCTTTCCATTTCTGTTTGATTTTTAACAGCCTTCATTATGGTAGTCGGGTTGTCCAAATCAATTACTTCTGTTCTATTCTTTGCAAGATGATATAACAAATAATTAATGTCTCTTCCCGCACACCATACTTTTCCTGACAGTGGCGTCGTTTTTACAAAATCAACGATTTCAGAGTAATCCTTACAGGTAACCTGATTTTTCTCCAGATATGCCTCAACCTCTGCCGTCAATGCATCCCTTTGAATAAATAATACAGCCTCATTTTCCGAAATAAAGGTATAGGATAATGCAACCGGATTACAGGTTACATCATTTGCTCTGATATTGTAAAGCCACATAATATCGTCTAGCTTAGACATCAATAAATGAGCTGCTCCGTTCTTTTTCATTTCTGCACGTACACGGATTAGTTTTTCTGCTGCTGACTGTCCGCTCATTTCATCCGAAACGACCCAGGTTTTTGTACATGGAAGCGCTGGTCTGTCAGTCCAAATTTCATCAGCCAAATCCTTTTCATATGCAAAACGAACCTTCTTTTCCTTTAGCTTTTCTGCCAAAGTATCTCCAAAAGATGCGGTTATCGTTCTTCCATCAAAGCCAACTGTCTGATTTTCTGAAATCTCTTTTGCCAAATAATCTTCTATGGTAGGAACGCCCTCTTCACCCATTTTGTAAAGGACAACCTCTGTATCCGCAATTTGCTTTGCAGCCTGTACAAAGTACCTGCCGTCTGTCCAAAGTCCTGCTTCTTTCTGACTGATTACTAAAGTTCCGGCAGAGCCTGTAAATCCTGATAAAAATTTTCTTACTTTAAAATAATCACTTACATATTCAGAACTATGAAAATCTGCTGTAGGAACAACATAGAAGTCTATCTGTTCTCTTTTCATAATCTCACGAAGCTGTGAAATTCTTTCATTTACTGTACTCATTTTTTACTGTCCTTTTTTATTAATATTCTAATATCCTTTTGCCTGCTCTCCCTGAAGCATACCAACTGCAGAAGATGTACCGATTCTGTCACAGCCTGCTTCTAAGAACATAATCAAATCGTCCTTCGTTTTTACGCCACCGGCTGCCTTCATCTTTACGTTTGGTCCAATGTGCTCCTTGAATAATCTGATATCTTCAATCGTTGCACCTGCTGTACCAAAACCAGTTGAAGTCTTAATATAATCTGCACCTGCGTTAGTAACTGCCTTACACATTGCTATTTTTTCTTCCTCAGTCAAAAAGCAGGTCTCAATAATTACCTTTAAGATATGATTGCCACATGCTTTTTTTAAGGTTCTGATTTCCTCTTCTACCTTATCATAATCACCATTTTTCACATCTGAAATATTGACTACCATATCAATTTCATTACAGCCATCCGCAAGTGCCTGTTCAATCTCAGCCACCTTCGCACTTGTTGCACAATAACCAAGCGGGAAACCAACTACCGTACAAATATTAATATCATTCTGATATTTATCATGTACTCTCTTAATGTATGCAGGCGGTATACATACTGAAGCTGTTTTATAGGTAACTGCCTCATCACAAAGCTTCTGGATATCCTGCCATGTAGCAAATGGTTTTAATAATGTGTGGTCAATATGTTTCAAAATTTCCTGATCTGTCATCATCTTATTCTTTCTCCTATTTCTTTTTATTTTTTGTGTCCAGTCCGATTAAATATTTCTGCTGTGCTTTCAGTAAAAATATTCCATATAAAATAATAATAGCAATTAATACAATAGACAGTAGTGTGTCTACCAATGGGTAAGCTGCAAATACTCCTAATGCACCTATCATACCAACTGCAAACAAAATTACACCCAGTACCAAAGTCATTGGAAAGGTTGCTTTTATAAATCCCTCCTTATCCTTAGCTCTACTGGTTGGAAATCCCTTTCCTACTAACATCTCCGGTATTTTTTTTGTCTGAATCATCTGCATTGCCCAATAAATGACATAAACGCCGCAGGCAATAATCAAAAGGTCAATAATCATTGCAAAACTCATTTTTTTCTCCTTACCTCTTTCCCATATTTCCTATGATATATGATTATACCAAAAAAATAAACAAGAAAAAGCGCAATTTACACTTTTTCTTGTTTTTTTATGGATTTATTAGATTCCTAAAAATTTCATAACTACGTCTTTCATTTCTTCTTTTTCGCAAACAGTATCATGTAATACCGGAGCTGTTCTGATTTCTTCAATAGCATTTGGAACCTTTACATTACCAATTTTTGACAGCTCATCTACCAATTCAAAATCTGACATACTGTCATATTTTGCATCAATAGCATTCATAACGCTTCTTGTAAACTTGAAAGGACTTGCAGTAGATGCAATCACTGTCTTTGTGTCATCCTTTGCTGCTTCCTTGTACTTTTTGTATACAGAAGCTGCTACTGCTGTGTGTGTATCAATCACATAGCCTGTTTTTTCATACAGGTCTTTGATAGTAGCCGCTGTTTCCTGCTCTGAAGCATAATTTCCATAGAAATCTTTCATATTGGCCTTCATATCTTCTGTGATTTCATATTTTCCAGTCTTACTTAATGATTCCATGAAAGCTGCATTCTTCTCCGCATCACAGCCGGCTGTTAAATAGATTAATCTTTCCAGGTTACTTGAAATCAGAATATCCATAGATGGTGAGCTTGTTAATACAAACTCTCGATTTCTATCATAAACACCTGTTTCAAAGAAATCATATAATACTTTATTTTCATTAGATGCACAAATCAGTTTTGCAATAGGTACACCCATATTCTTTGCAAAATATGCTGCTAAAATATTTCCAAAGTTACCTGTTGGAACAACTACGTTCATTGCTTCTCCCTTTGCAAGCTTTCCTTCTTTTAAAAGCTGCGCATACGCAAACACATAGTATACAACCTGTGGTACTAATCTACCGATATTGATAGAGTTTGCTGAAGAGAACTGATATCCCTTGCTATCCATAAGCTGTGCCAGCTCTTTATCATTGAATAACTTCTTTACACCTGTCTGTGCATCATCAAAGTTTCCTGTGATGCCTACAACAAAGGTATTATCTCCCTTTTGTGTAACCATCTGTTTTTCCTGAATCGGGCTGACACCATTCTTTGGATAGAACACGATAATCTTTGTACCCTTTACATCTGCAAATCCTGCAAGTGCAGCCTTACCTGTGTCCCCACTGGTAGCTGTCAGGATAACAATTTCATTCTTAATCTGATTTTTCTTTGCAGAAGTAATCAGTAAATGTGGCAGAATGGATAATGCCATATCCTTAAATGCGATTGTCGAACCATGGAAAAGTTCAAGGTAATAAGCACCATCTGCTTCTACTAATGGAGCGATTACTTCAGTATCGAACTTTGTATCGTATGCTTTATTGATACAATCCTTTAACTCTTCCTCTGTAAAATCAGTCAGAAACAGTTTCATAACTTCATATGCAGTTTCCTGATAATTCATGTTCATAAGCTCTTCCATGCTCTTATCTAACTTTGGCACAGATACCGGTACAAATAAACCACCATCATCTGCAAGTCCTTTCAAAATCGCCTGGGATGCTTTTACTATCTCATTATTATTTCTCGTACTTCTGTAAAGTAAATCCATGTTAAAACCTTTGCCTCCTCATTTCCATGAACGGTAATCCTCATTGTATAATTACAACATTTCAATGTATAAGTATAACATAGACTCTTTCGCACTGCAATCTGTAAAATTGCTTGAAATCTTTTTTTCCATCTCTGTTTCATTGTGAAATAAGTATGTGAATGGTATAATACTATTATGAATACTTTACCAAAGGGCGTATATGCCGCAGAAAAAAAGGACAATTCCATCTATTACCGTGCTTCCATTACCTACCGCAGAAAGCATATCAGCCTCGGCAGTTTTCCTACTGCTGACAAGGCGCATGCAGCTTATACGGAGGCTGAACGTATCCTATATACAAAGGAAGTTACTATCACATCGTATGAAGAGCTTAGTCCCTTAGACTTTGAAAAATGGGTTATTCTCATCAATTTCAGAGATAATGGGATTTATTTAAGTACGCCTATTTATGTCAGGTCAAAGTTTTTCTTCTATTATCTGTCCCCCCATCATACCTTGCTTTTTGATTCTGATGAGCTGTTTTTTTACTCCTCACACAAAATCATGAAACGAAACGGTCATTTATTTGTTGCTGATTATGGTATGCAGGTCAATATTTTAAGCCGTTATGGCATCAGAAGCTATAGCGTTCCCGGAAAGGATTATCTGTTTATTAATGGAAACGACGGTGATTTCAGACAGCAAAACTTAAAAATCATTAATTTGTATGCCGGGGTCACAGAAACAAATAGAAAAGGGAAAAAAATGTTTCAGGCAAAAATCAATATTCCGGGCTACTACATCATTGGCTACTACCCAACCGCAGTAGAGGCTG
>CAMBAN010000126.1 GCA_945864145.1 uncultured Lachnospiraceae bacterium
GCATGGGATTGAGTTTCGTGTTCAGAAGCAAATTTGGAAATATGTTCATGTATCAACATTCAATGAAAGCGCCAGATGAGATGAGGCAGCTACATGAACAGTTTTATAGATATATTAAAAGCAGTTTAGCATAAATTAAATATTGCGATAGAATCCATATGTTTTAGTCATGGAAATATTTCGAGGATGGAAATCCATAATAAAATCCCAGAGGATATTCTGGGATTTTATTTAGTTTGGATAGATCATTTTAAGAGTCTTTTTCGTAATTACCATATTATCCTCATAATTTCCCCATAATATTCCCACATTCATTATTTATACTATTTTTACACTTCACGAATGCTTACAGGAGGGATTGAAATGGAGGATAAGGAGAGAAATCCAGACATTCAGGAGAACAGCAATAATCAAGAGATAAAAAAAAGTAATTTGGATGAAAATAATGAGGAATCGGTAGTTTCTGATTTATTACATGTTCTTGGAATCAAGAAAAAATCTAAAGAACAAGGGAAAGAACAGGCAGAGAAAATATATGACGATATTACAAATAGAAATGAAGAAAAAAACTTTCAGAGAAATCAGGAGGATACGCCGCTTCAGATAGAAAATATTAATCTTGAAGAGATAGAGCAGGTACTATCTGATTCATTAGATGATTTTGAATTAAATAAAACGCCAACCAAACGCAATACAAGGTGGAAGATTATAGGAATAGCAGTGACTATATTTTGGGTCGTTGGTGGACTTGTGTGGAAGTTCCTTCCGGATTTAGTTGAGTCTCGACCTCCAAAACCTGACGTGGTGGGTTCATATAACGGTAACAATATAACTATTGATCAGTTGAATCAATTTATTGAAGTTGAATCAGCAAAAGAACAGGAACATATTTTTTGCCCAACTCATGGATATGATCATTCAAAATGCGATTCCACAGAGGAATGCGAAGTTCATCCTATTGATTCACTTAACGGTTATCAGCAAATGGTTACCAAGCTGGCAGTAGAGAAGATTGTCAATGACTGGGCGGAGAAAAAAGGAATTACAAACCGTGAAGAAGTGCAGCATGGGATGGAGGATTTGCTGAATGACGCTACGGTAGAGCAATATATGGCAGATTTGCATGAAGATAATATTGTTCCGGAATCTATTCCAAAGCTAGAAGTGCAAGAATATTACAATAAAAACCAGAAGGATTTTGATGGCAAGACATTTGAAGAGGTGGAGGATGAAATTCGCCAGACATTGTCGAATCAAAAAGATGAGAGTTTTATAAGTGATTATATTGAAGAGTTGAAAAAAACAGCAGGTCTGCAAGTCAACTTTGAAGTGCTACAAATAGACTCTCCGACGGATGAAGAGATAAAAAACTATTATAATGTTAACCTGGAACAATATCGGACGGAAGAAAAGGCTGAATACAGTGAGTTTAAAATAGCTAAGGAAAAAGCTGACATAGCGAATAAAGCGATACGTAGGATTAAAGGAGGTGAAAGTTTTCAAGATGTGGCGACAGCTTTTTCACAATCAGGGAAAGTGACAAAGGGAACTCTGACAAAAGGGACAGATGACGGTAGTACAAAAGCTGTTATCTGGGAAATGAAGGAAGGGGAAGTCAGCGATCCTATTGTGAATACAGATGGAACGGTAAGTATTCTGAAGCTGGATAAAAAGCAGGCAACCGGGACCAAACCTATTTCAGAGGTTTCGGATAAAATCAAAGGAACCCTTATGCTGGAAAAAATGGATAAAGAATATACAGAAAGAAAAAATGATATGCTCTTTTCTGTTCATAGCAGACGATACACTTTAGGTGAATTCTATACGGAATTCAAAGAACTCTCGGAAGTTTATAGACAGAAACTTTTGACTTATGAATCAAGAAAAAAACTTGTAGAGCAAATCATTGCAAAAGAACTCTTACTTGAAAAAAGTGAGGACGGTGCTTCTTCGGACGGCAGTAAAACACATGATTTTGAAGAACTGAAAATACAGTATCTTTACCAAGTCATGCATCAGGAGGAAGTGGATGCAAACTTGAAAGAGCCTACGGAAGAAGAAATTGCAAAATATTATGAGGAAAATAAAGAACTCTTAACAACGCCTGCTACTGTGGAATTGAGCATGATCTGGATTGATCAGGGAACAAATGGGGAGAAAAAAGAGCAGGCTTTGACAAAGGCAAATGAAGCGCTTGCTTCCGTACGTGATGGAGAGGATTTTGCGGAGGTGGCAAAAAAGTATTCGGAGGATTCTTCTGCATCTTCCGGTGGGGAGCTTTCTGGTACCTTCGATAAAGGTCATATGGTGCAGGAAATATCAGATGTTGTTTTTTCTCTGAAAAAGGGGGAATTTAGCGAAGTGCTGGATTACAATAAAGGATATTACATTTTTTATGTAAGAAATCGCATGGAGGAGAACCTTGCATCTTTGGAGGAATTGTCGGAAGGAATAAAGAGTCATTTACAAGAGCAGGAACATGATCGGCAGATACAGGACATGGAAGAGAAAATGCTGGAAGAGGCGGAGTTTAAAATATATAACAGAACATTAAAGAAACTTCTAAAAGAAGAAAAAAATAACACATAGACACATTTGAAAGGAGAGAAAAATGGGCAGAAAGGAAAAAACGATATTCATAACGCTTATTGCAAATATCATTTTGATTGTACTGCGGTTTTTCCTAGCAAAAATATCGGGGAGCATAGGACTGGAGGCAAACGCATGGCATTCATTTACGGATGTTTTCGTGACAAGTGTAGTATTTGCCGGACTGATGGCAGCGAGACATGGCACAGAAAAACTACGGTTGGCATCTAAAAAGTTGGAACATTTACTCGCAATTTTTGTATCAGTATTTATATTTATTATGGGAATAGAAATCTTGTCTGATGCATTAAGCGGGGAACAGACAGAGCTTAAATATGTGCCATTTGTAGCGGCTGCAGCTTTTGTCGGAGTAGCAATTAATTATTTCATGGCAAGGTACAAAATTTATGTAGGAGAGCAAACAGGGTCGTCAAGCCTTATAGCGGATGGTTACCATTCAAAAATGGATATGTACTGCTCTATAGCTGTGTTAGTGGGAATCGTAGGTTCCTTGTTTGGAATGCCGGATCTGGATAAGATCTCTGCGGTTGTTGCAATGGTATTACTGATGATATCAGGCTATGAAATATTTACATCTAATTTGTCTATGCTGCTACATCCAGAAATGGAACAGAGGACGGATGTACATATGGGACATGTGCATGGTTTTCATGGAAATAAGAAGATGATTGCCGGTATAGCTGGTGTGCTGACCGCTGCCTATCTTTTGTCCGGAATCTATTTTGTGGGTTTAGATGAAACCGGAGTTGTTCGCAGGTTTGGAGCTGTTGTGAACGAAAAAGTAACGCCTGGGATTCATTATCGACTGCCAGCTCCGTTTGAAGAGGTTAGTATTATAAAGTCAGATAATGTTCAGAAGATTGAGGTAGGGGTACAGGAACTTCTGACTGGAGATACAAACTTGGTTAATGTCAACCTAGTGGTAAATTATCGGATTAATGACACATCGGATTATGTGTTGAATGTATCTGATGCCGAGTTGCTGATTCAGTCAGGAGCAACCACAAGCATACGTAAAATAGTAGGAAAGAGTACAATTGATTATATTCTTACAGAAGGAAAAACAGATATTGAAAAAAGTGCAAAAGGGCTTTTGGAAGCTGTGATGGAAAAGAATGGTACAGGTATAGAAATTGTCAATGTACAGCTTGTACAGGCAGATCCGCCGGAAAGTGTAATGGCAAGTTTTCAGGATTTAGCAACAGCACGGCAAGATAAGAGTATATACATCAATGATGCATTGGCTTATAAAAACACGATTATTCCACAGGCCAATGCAGACGCTTATAAACTGGTAGCTGATGCAGAGAGTTATAAACAGAATAAAATCAGTACAGCGGAAGGAGATGCGTCCCTGTTCACTGCAAGACAGCAGGAATATGCGAAGTCAAAGGGGGTTACTGAGTTCCGGATGTATATGGAAGCGATGGATAAGGTCTTGCCAAATGTACAAAAGGTGCTATTAGGAGTAGGTGTTAATGTTGATAACGCAGAACTATGGATTGCAAACCAGAAGAATGCATCAACACAATCGGAGGAATAGATGTGAAAAAACGGTGGAGGTAATCGAGATGATAAAAATAAAGAAAAGAATATCTAAACATATGATAGTTGGAGGTCTGTTGACAATAGTAATTTTTGTAGCGGCTCTTGTAGTTTACAAGGTGGATGTTACTCAATATGCGGTAGTGACACAGTTTGGAAATCCGGTAAGAGTGGATGAAAATCCAGGCTTGAAAGTGAAACTTCCGGATCCTATCCAGTCAGTTCAGTATCTTGATAAGAGGGTACAGGTATATCAGACTTCTTCTATAGAACTACTAACACTGGATAAGAAAAGTGTGGCATTGGATTATTATGGAACATGGAAGATAGTAGACCCGATAGCATTCTTGAAAACGGTGAAAAATCAAGTGGGTGCAGAATCACGGCTTATGGATGTATTTTCTTCAAGTCTAGGAGTGCAAATGGGAAAATATAATCTGGAACAGCTTGTTAATACAGATGAACAGAAATTGGAACTAGATAAAATGACAGAAGAAGTAGTGGTATATGCGAAAGATCAGGCGGCAGATTATGGAATAGAAGTTGTGGACGCACAGATTCGTGTATTGAATTTTCCAGAAGCAAATAAGCAAAGTGTCTACGACAGAATGAGTGCAGAGCGGGAACAGATGGCACAAAAATATCGTGCAGAAGGAAGTGAACAAGCGTCAAATATACGTTCTGATGCAGAAAAAGAGCAACAGCTTATTTTAGCTGAAGCTTATAAAAAAGAGCAACAAATCAAGGGAGAGGGTGATGCGGAAGCTATTAGAATTTATGGAGAGGCATTCCAGAAAGATCCTGATTTTTATGAATTTATCCGTACCTTGGAGACTTACGAAAAAACGATAGATGGAAATACTACTTTGATATTACCGTCCACGGCGGAAATCTTGAAGTATCTAGGTGGTAGTTCAAAATAAGGCGAGGAGGACAGGCTATGTGGAAACGAAAAAAAAGAGTTTCCCCAGATAAAAAAGGCGAAAGCTTCTTAGAAAAAGGGAAGAAACTAGCTGGAAAAATAAATGGAAAAGAAGGCCGAACTGTGAGAAAAATTACAGTTATAATAAAGAAGATATTCCGAGGAACCGGTGGGAATACTATAAATGATTTGAAAAATGCATTTGGTCATATTAATCCTAGAAAAGCGATTCTGGCTGTTGGAGGTGCGGTAGTTGTTATATATTTGCTAACAGGAATATATATTGTTAGTCCTGGAGAACAAGCTGTCATTCGACGATTTGGAGTGGTGCAGGTACAGCCGGTGGAGGAAGGATTACACTATAGATTACCATTCCCGATTGACCAGGTGCAAAAGGTAAATGTATCAGAAGTAAGACGAGCTGATGTAGGGATGTCGCTACCGGAACATGTACATCAGCCAGAGGAAGAACCGCAGGCGATTCAGTTGTTAACAGGTGATGAGAATATCATTACGACACAGGCAGTTGTTCATTATAAAGTAGTGGATGCAGCCAAATTTTTGTATAACATCAATGGGAGCAGTGAGCAATTGGTACGTTACAGTGTTGAATCTGCTCTTGTACGAATGATGGCAAACACTGCCGTGGATGATGTACTAAGTTCGGAAAAGGTTGTAGCACAGAACAATATTTTGCAAATTGCACAGAATATTTTAGATAAATATGATTCAGGTATGCAAATTACGGCTTTTAATATTAAGTCAATTGTTCCACCGGGTGAAGTATCAGATGCCTTCTTGGATGTTACAACTGCAAAAGAGGAGAAAGAAACAGCTATTAACGAAGCAAATGGTTATTCTAACAGCTTGATTCCACAAGCGCGTGCTGATGCAGAGAAAAAAATTTCTGCGGCGGAGGCTTATAAGGAAGAACAGATTTCGCGCGCAACAGGTGATACTGAAAAATTCCTGAGTATGCTAAAAGAATACCAGAATAATTCTGCAATTTATACGGAGGATACGACAAAATACAGATTGCTTCTGGAGACATTGGATAAGATTCTTCCAACAGTAAAGATGTATATTGTTGATTCATCAGGTGGTAATGTGGATGTGAAACTGTTTGACCCGAGTCTTCAAAGTGGTATGAATATTACAGATAGCTCTGGGGTGCAAGCACAGGATTCGGGAAATTAACATATAAGCAATTCCATCGGCATGCATAAAATAATATGTCTGATGTTTATATAAAGGGGCAATAGATGGGAAAGAAGGGGTTTGAGTAGATAGAGATTATGCAACCACATGTTTTCAATCCCATCTGCCCTATGAGATTTCATTATTGTGAAATAGTTTTAAACTAATACATACAGAATAACCTTGGGTAAATTATCAAATTGATAGAGAGGAGGATAGTAAGGAAGATCTAGTACTGCCATTGGGAATTATTCCATGACAGTACAGACCATCATTATGCTGTTATATAAAGAGATTGTAATTTTGGTGATAATAGTGTTTGCTATAGTCATGATTCTTATTGGGTTTGCTGTTATCATGACGAGGTATCACATACTTAAAGGGAGTTTGGAAACAGACGATAAAGAATACATGATGAAGATTACAGTTCCAGAAGAACGGATGGATAAAATAAATTTTGATGTAGTTATAAAACAATTTACCATATCGAAGGAATTGATCATGATAAGGACATCTGAAAAAAATAAAAGCTGTGAATATTATTATCATGTATTGATTAAGTCAAAAGCTGAAAAACAGGCTTTACTGACAAATAT
>CAMBAN010000127.1 GCA_945864145.1 uncultured Lachnospiraceae bacterium
TCCGATCTATTGGATATGTCAGAAATAGAGACAAAAGAGCTTCATTTGAAAACAGGGAATTTTAACATGACTGAGCTTATCGAAAATGTCCAGACGGTACTTTCTCAGATTGCTATACGAAAGAAAATTAACTTTCAAATACATATGGAACAAATAGAACATACAAATCTGATAGGAGATGCAGGACGTTTAAGACAGGTATTTATGAACGTTATTGGTAACAGTCTGAAATTTACAGAGGCAGGAGGAAGAGTAGACTTTACCATACAGCAGATGCATAATAATTTGGATGACTTTGCCATGTATACCTTTATAATAGAAGATACAGGTATTGGTATGAGCAAAGATTTTGTAGAAAATGAACTCTTTCAACCATTTACAAGAGGTGAAGGGCAGCATGTGAACAATGCAGAAGGAAGCGGACTTGGTATGAGTATTACCAAAAATATTTTAGATGCCATGGGAGCTAAGCTGACAGTAACAAGTGAAGTGGGAAAGGGAAGCAAATTTGTTATACAGATAAAATTTCCAATTAATCAGTCAGAACAATTACAGACAGGTGAAGACGGTAATGTAACATTGCTTGCAGAAGGAAAGAACATTCTTGTTGTAGAAGACAATGAAATCAATATGGAGATTATTCTTAACTTATTGGAAAGAACACATGCAAATGTAATTTCTGTGTATGATGGTGAATCAGCAATAGAAGCAGTAAAGAAGCAAAAAGAAGGCTATTTTGATTTAATTCTTATGGATATTCAGCTTCCGGGAATAGATGGTTATCAGGCGGCAAGAGCAATCAGATGCTTGCCAAGAGAAGATACTTTATCGGTGCCAATGATTGCGATGACGGCAAATGCATTTTCACAGGATATGGAAAAAACGAGAGATAATGGTATGAATGCACATGTTACAAAACCTATTGATGTAAAAGAACTGTATGCAAAAATGTATTATTATCTTTATCATAATTAAATAAATAATAGGAGGTAGCAAGGTGAAGACAGAAAAATGCAAAAGACTTGGAGAGGTACTAGAGGAAAGTGTTGCAAAAGGAGAAATTGCAGGTGGTAATTTGTGCGTGATGTATCAAGGAAAGGAGGTATATTATGCACAAGCAGGCTATGCAGATATAGAAACGAAAAAGAAAATAGAAAGAGATAGCTTATTCCGTTTATATTCTATGACAAAGCCGGTTACTTCTGTAGCAGTGATGAAGCTTGTAGAAAAAGGAGTTATCGATTTATTAGATCCTGTTTACAAGTATATTCCGGGCTTTGAAAAAATGACTGTATCGTCAGAAAAAGGAGACGTGGAGGCAGTAAGACCGCTTACTGTAACTGACTGCTTATCTATGACGACTGGTCTTACCTATGAGGGAGAGGCGAATGGCGCGCAACAGGATATTACAGCGCTATATGAAGAAGTTGGGAAAAGACTGTATACGCAGAATCCGATGACGACTATGGAATTTGCAAAAGGCTTAAGCTGTTGCAGATTGGCATGTCAGCCGGGAGAAAGCTTTATGTATGGTACAAGCGCAGATTTACTCGGAGCGATTGTCGAAGTTGCAAGTGGTATGCGTTTTGGCACTTTCTTACAAAAGGAAATTTTTGAACCGTTAGGCATGAAGGATACCGCTTTTTATGTACCTGAAGAAAAAAGAGACAGACTGACTACTGTATATACAGAGACAGAAAAAGGATTGCAGGCATTTGCAGAAAACCATTTAGGCATCTGCAATCATATGGATGCAGCGGAAATTGCTTTTGAATCCGGTGGAGCAGGGCTTGTTTCAACAATTGAAGATTATAAAAAATTTACGCAGATGCTTATGCAAAAAGGAAGCTATGAAGGAAAGGAAATCCTTTCTCCGAGAACCGTGGAATTTATGACGACCGGAAGGCTTTTACCACATCAGGAGAACGGTATGGCAGGTTGGGACAATTTGAAGGGGTATTCTTATCATTATTTGATGAGAGTATTACAAGACTCTTCGTTGGCTGTATTCAATGCTTCTAATGGTGAGTATGGATGGGACGGCTGGCTTGGACCATATTTTGCAAACATGCCAAAAGAAGATGTAACCTTCCTGATGATGGTACAAAAAACAGATGCCGGAACCTTTACGTTGACAAGGAAATTAAGAAATGTACTTGCAACAGCATTATAGTATGAAAAGAACTTCTAATCACTCAGAGCAAGGGCTCTTTCGTGAAGAAGTTCTAAGTTTCATACAGGAAAAAGCATAAATGCTTTTTCATTACTATTTGTGCCTGCGGCACAAAGTTTGCAGTCCAAGAGAAAGGTATGGAAAATTGAATGGCAATTATGTATAATATATTGGAAATGTATATACATAAATAAAGACTACAGGAGGAAAAAAGATGCAAGTAAGAAAAAGAGTATTGTCGTTATTGCTTTCTGCATTGATGGTTGTAACGGCAGCAGTTCCAGGTGGATTGGGGACATTGCAAGTACAGGCGGCAGAAGGAGATGTAGTTTCAGTAGAGTTTTTGGCGACCAGTGATTTACACGGACAGCTTTGGACAACTGACTACACTGCAGATTATAGTAAGATGGGTACTTACAAGAGAGGCTTTATCAGATTGGCTTCTTACATAAAAGAGAGACGCGCCGCAAATCCTAATGTATTTTTAGGAGATTGTGGAGACTTGATTCAAGGTACACCATTAACTTATTATTATGCATTCTATCAGCAAGAGGCAGAAGACCCTTCTATGAAAGCACTTCGTTTACTGGACTATGATATGTTAGTATTAGGAAATCATGAGTTCAATTATGGAATGCCTATTTTGAAGAAACAGCTTACAGATTTGACAGCTGCTTCCACAGAAAAGGAAAGTAAGGTAGATGTATGCGTTGCAAATTATTTGGATGCTTCCACTAATAGTGCTGATGCGAAGGACTGGAAGACATGGAATGGCTATGCACCGTATTTGGTAAGAAATTACGATGGTGTATCTGTGGCTATCATGGGTCTTGGAAATCCTTGTATTTCAAAATGGGATGTACCTGCAAACTGGCAAGGTATTTACTTTGCAGGTATTGAAGAAACTTATGCACATTATCAGGAAGAATTAAGTCAGTATGACCTTGTTGTTATTTATACACATAATGGTATTGACGGTGAAAACAAAGAAACGCTTGGCTTTGAAGACAGCGTATCAGACTTGGTAGAAAATTCTACAGGTATTGACTTGGTATTTACCGGACATGCTCATGATAATAAGGATGTATTGATTGAAAACGCAGCAGGAGAAGAAATTCCTGTAGTTGCTGAATTTACAAAAGCACGCGTCATTGGTGATGTTACAATTGATTACAATAAGGCAACCGGAGAAAAGAGTTATGATGTAAAGCGTGTTGACATGGAAAACTATCCTGTTGATATGGATACAGCTGTAGAATTGGCATCTTATGAAACTCATGCATGGAACGATTACATGAATGAAACGATTGGTGTGGCAACAGGAGATTATTCCGCATTAAATCTTGGAACAGCGCCATCTACATTTATGGATTTGGTAAATAAGATTCAGATGCAAGGTGCATATGATAACGATGGAACAAATACACCTGGAGATACCAGTGATGATACACCTGCTATGTTGAGTATTTCAGCACCACTTACCAGCGGCGATGCAACAGAAATTATTAAGCAGGGCGATATTACGTTAGGTGATATGTTCAAGCTCTATAGATTTGAGAACTGGTTCTATCAGATTCGTATGAGTGGTAAGGAAGTAAAGACCTGGTTGGAATATGCTGCAACTAAGCTAAAGACAGACGAAAATGGTGAAGCATATGTAACAAGTAGCGACCTTACTTACTATGATATTGTTTATGGTGAAGGCTTCTCTTATGTATTAGACCATACAAAACCGGAAGGCAGCAGAGTGGTTTCTATGACATATAACGGAGCTGAGGTTACAGATGACCAGCAGTTTACTGTTGTAGTAAACAACTATCGTTTCAACGGTGGTGGCGGTTATGTAGAATATTTGAATGCAAACGGATGTAACTTTGTTGCAAACGATGAAAGCAGAGTAATTTATTCTACACAGTATGATATGCGTCAGGGTGAAGATAAAGGACAGGCTAGAAATCTGATTGCAGATTACATTAGATCTAATAAGTCAATCACACCGGTGATTACTTCTACCTGGTCAGTGAAATAGTTAAAGACGAGTCAAAATTAATAAATAAAAAATCAGAGGGAATTGATAATATGTCCTCTGTCTATTTGACAGGGGGCATATCAAATACCTCTGATTTTTTTATTTAGTGTGTTTAGCAAAGCTCCTTGGACAGAGCTTCTAATTGTGCCAGACTTTCATCATTCAATGCAGACTTTATATGTACTTCGTTTTCTGCGAAAGTAAGATTTTTGCAGCTTTCTAACATTGCCTTCATACTTTTAGCAGCAGTCAGTGCCCAGCTTCCGTTTTCAATAAAAGCGACTGTTCTGTTTTGATAATTCCTTTCTGTAAGTTCATGAATGAATTCTCTCATAAAGGGGAAAATACCGGCATTATAGGTGGTTGTGGCAAGTACAAGCTTTCCATATCGGAATGCATCTTCTACACATTCTGCCATATCATCCCTTGCAAGGTCTGCGATTGCAACCTTTGGGCATCCGTTTTCTTCAAGCTTTTTAGCAAGAAGCTCTGCAGCCATTTTTGTATGTCCATAAACGGAGGTGTAAGCAATAAAAACGCCTTCTGTTTCTACTTCGTAGGAGGACCAGATTTGATATAAATGCAGATAGTAAGAAAGATTGTCCTGTAAAACAGGCCCATGAAGTGGACAAATGGTTTGAATATCAACAGTAGCAGCCTTTTTTAAGAGATTTTGTACTTGCATGCCATATTTTCCAACGATGCCAATATAGTATCTGCGTGCTTCACATGCCCAGTCTTCTTCAACGTCAAGTGCTCCAAATTTGCCAAAGGCATCAGCAGAAAAAAGAACCTTTTCATAACTGTCATAAGTAACCATGACCTCTGGCCAGTGTACCATAGGAGCAGCAAGAAATGTCAAAGTATGAATACCAAGGGAAAGAGTATCTCCATCTTTGATTATAAGCTGATTTGCAGAAAAATCTGCAGAGAAAAACTGTTTCATCATGGTAAATGCAGCAGCAGAAGCAACGACCACCGTTTCCGGATAGACCTCTAAAAATGCCGCAATTCCGGCAGAATGATCCGGTTCCATATGCTGTACAATTAAATAATCCGGTTTCTTATTTCCTAAACATTCTTTAATCTGTTTTAGCCAGATTGGTACAAAACGGGCATCTACAGTATCCATGATTGTAGCTTTCTCATCCTGAATCAGGTATGAATTGTAAGCCATACCATTTTCTACTTTATACTGTCCTTCAAATAAATCAATGTCATGGTCATTCACACCCACATAAGTAATTGTATCTGAAATCTTCATATTGTAACCATTCCTTTCTCTCTTGTACGTGAAATTTTATCTATAAAGTATTGTATCAAATATGTGTTAGGGTTTCCACCTGGATTTATAAATAATATTTTTTAAAAACAAATTGCATAAAATGTTCATTTTTGTCCATGCAATTAATTTAAAAATTTGAATTGTCAGACTATATATGTTATAATAGCATATATAGCCAATTGTGGTATTTATATAAACAGTAAGCGGAGGTATGTATGAAAAATTTTCGAGTAAGTTTAAAGATGACATTTTTGCTTTTTTGTGTAATTATTCTATCCATTTCTTCTATGATATTAGCATGTAATAACATGAAAAAAGTAGAAAAAGAAGCGCTATCCATTTTAGAAGAAACAATACGTGCGAATTATGATACAAACATCAAAGAACAAGTGGACTGTGTTATTACTCTTTTGGATGAGATATATGCACAATACGAAAGTGGCACTTATACTTTAGAAGAGGCAAAGAAGTTGGCAGCAGATGAAGTACGACAGCTTCGCTACGGAGATAGTGGGTATTTCTGGATTGACCAAACAGATGGTACAAACGTAGTACTTCTTGGTAGTGCTACGGAAGGAACCAATCGTATGGATACCGTCGATGCTAATGGCTATCAAATGGTAAAAGAAATCATTCGTGTTGGACAGGAACCGGATGGAGGTTATGCTGATTATGTTTTCCCGAAAGAAGGAGAAACAGAATATTCACCGAAGAGATCTTACAGTAAAGCTTTTACTCCTTTTAACTGGGTTGTTGGAACCGGTAATTATACCGATTATATCGACGATATAATTGCAACACAAAAACTGAAATTTCAGCAGGAATTTCAAAGAAATCTTATCAATATGATTTTAAGTGTTATTTCCCTTACCATTGTGATAGCAATCATAGCGTTCATTATAACTACTAATATTGTTTTACCTTTAAAAAAGACAGTTAACTATCTCGATGAAATGAGTAATGGAGACTTTCACAACAAGATTTCTGATGATATGCTCAAACGCAGGGATGATTTTGGTATTTTAGGTAAAGGATTAGAGCATATGAGACTCAGCATGATTACTTTATTGCAGCAAGTATCTGCTAAATCCAATAACCTTACACAAATTGTAAATTCTGTATATAGTAATATAGAAGATTTGAATGCAGAGATAGAGGAAGTATCTTCTACTACGGAGCAGCTGGCTGCAAGTATGCAGGAAACTGCGGCATCTTCTCAGGAAATTTCAGCAATGGCAAGTGAAATCGGAGATGCTTCTCGTAGTATAGCAGAAAAATCGACACAAGGAGCAGAAGAGGCTGTAGAAATTT
>CAMBAN010000128.1 GCA_945864145.1 uncultured Lachnospiraceae bacterium
TGATGTTGCTTCCTGTACCATGTGGTTTTGGTCCCCGCAGGCACAAAGTATGGATTTTCGCCATTATGCCAACAGAGGATATAATCAGGTATGTTATGAAGGATATGATTATAAGGGAGCGACTCCGGTGGGAATCGCCTGTACAAATGAGTGTGCCATTCGCTTAGGGGAGGAAATGATTCCCGGGGATGAAGAAATAGAAGCATTTTGTCAGTATGTTAATAAGCCGGCACTTTTTGTTGCCACTCCACAGTTCTATCATGATATGCGTGCTTTTGGTTACTGGTCGCTTCCCTCTCATCATTCTGAAATGGAGGCTTGGCTGGAGACTCAGCTTGACAAAGCCGCTGACTTTTATAAGCAGGAGGTGGAGCAGCGAGGCTGGTATGGCATGTTCAACTATGGCGACTTTATGCATACGTATGATGAGAAAAGACATCAATGGAGATATGACATAGGAGGCTATGCATGGGATAATACAGAGCTTGTTCCTACTCTTTGGCTTTGGCTGTATTTTATGCGAAGCGGCAGAGAGGATATTTTTACCTTGGCAGAAAAACTTTCACGTCATGCTTCGGAGGTGGATGTATACCATTTTGGGAAGTATAAGGGATTGGGCTCCAGACATAATGTCCGCCATTGGGGTTGTCCTTGTAAGGAAGCTCGTATTGCTATGGCAGCACATCATCGTTTTCTGTATTATTTGACGGGAGATAGAAGACTGGAAGATATTTTCGAGGAATTAAAAGATAATGAGTTAAGCTTTTTGAATAAAGATCCGTTGGGAGATTTTTATGACAAAAAGGATATGGTATATCCAAGTCATGCGCGAAGCGGACCTGACTGGTCATCCTTATGCTCCAACTGGATGACACAATGGGAAAGAAAAAATGATACCGGATATCGTGATAAAATCACAGTAGGACTTGAGGATATTAAAAAAGCGCCGTTACAGCTCAACTCAGGACCGGATTTTGAGTTTGACCCGGCTACAGTGCATCTTCGATACATAGGGGAACGTACGACAGGCGGCAGTCATTTACAGGTATGTATGGGGGCACCGCAGGTATGGCTGGAAATGGCAGATTTATTGGAGGATAAGGAGTTCTATAAGATGTTAGCAGACCTTGGCAGATTTTATTATTTACCGAGAGAGCAGCAGCTTTTGGAGTCGAAAGGAATGATAGGAGACAGGGAGTTTACACTTCCGTTTATGTGTGCAGCACTTGGTGCCTATGGAGCTTTTTATTATAAGGATGAAATGCTTGCAGCAAAAACATGGCAAATTTTATTACAGACACTGATACATCATGGTAACCATGAAGGGTTTGAAACAAAAATTTTAGAGAATAGTGGTAATCGCAAAGCACTTATGGAAATACCTTGGATTTCTACGAATTTTGCTGCACAATGGTGCCTGAATGTGATTATGGTATTAGAGTTTATTCGGGAAGCTTTACCGCAAACAATGAAAGAGACCATGGAACTGACTAAGGATGGGGAGGATTTCCTGTTTCGTAAGGCGTAAGAAAGGAATGGGATTAGTATGGAACAAAAAGAAATGGTACTACAGATAAAGGAGCTTGCAGATGACCATGTGACGGTTACCTGGGAAGCAAATAAGGATGCAGAAGGATATCGAGTGTACTGGGCAGATACGGACACAGCAACTGTAAAGTATAGATATATGACACAAGTGTCGCAAAACACGTATACATTATGGAAAGCAACACATGTCCCACATTTTATAAAGGTAAGCTGTGTCATTGACGGAGTAGAATCTGACTGTAGCAAGGCGTTAAAAACACCTGTGAAAAAAATATTTCAGGAACAATTAGAGAAGCTTAACCGGGGACTGGTAGCAATTCCGGTAAAAAACGGCGTGTTTTTAAGCTGGAGACTGCTTTTACAAGAGGTTGATGGATATAGTAAAACGGGACTTACAGGAAATGATTTTGCAGTATATCGAAATGGGGAGAGGATAGCACTTGTGACAGATAGCACCAATTATCTGGATGTAAACGGCAGCAAAAAGGACTGTTATGCAGTAGCTCCTGTATGTAAGGGAAAAGAGCTTGCTGCATGTGAGCCTGTTTCGGTATGGGAGAGAGAATATCTGGATATTCCTATTCGCAAACCGGAAGGTGGTGTAACACCGGCAGGAGAAGTTTATGAGTACAGTGCCAATGACATGAGTGTTGCGGATGTAGATGGTGACGGTGAATATGAATATATTGTAAAATGGGATCCTTCTAATTCTCATGATGTTTCGATTAAAGGCTATACAGGAAAGAATTATCTGGATTGCTATAAGTTGGATGGAACCTTACTGTGGAGACTTGACATGGGTGTTAATATCAGAGCCGGTGCTCACTATACGCAGTTTATGGTATATGATTTTAACGGAGACGGTAAGGCTGAAATGGCGGTCAAGACAGCACCTGGAACAAAAATGACAATTTACCATGCAGACGGCAGTATCCAGGAAGAAAGCTATATCACAATGCCCAAGGAAGATAGAAAAGCAGGCTATTCACATGAAAGTAATTTTGTATGCTCTGCGGCTGATTACAGAGAGCATCTGGTAAAGGTATTTATGGGTTGGCATGAGCATCCGGAGGTAAAGAAAGGGCAGTGGTATCAAACTCTTGAGGAATGCTTTGGCATAGAACCTAAGTATCAGTATCCCCTTTCACTTGCGGATGCACAGGAGCTTGTTGATTACTTTATCCATGTGTATGCACCTTCCAGAAGCTCTAAAAATGAGCTGGATAAATTTGAAGGCTTTATCTATGAAGGACCAGAGTATTTGACCATGTTTTCAGGAGATGGCAGAGAAATGGAAACGATACCTTTTAAAATAGGACGTGTAGATGATGGTCTTATATGGGGAGATTACGCGTTCAGAAGAATAGAACCCTGTAACCGTGTGGATAGATTTTTGTCGGGTGTTGCTTACCTTGACGGAGAAAGACCGTATCTGATTATTTGTCGCGGATATTACACAAGAGCGACGATTGTTGCATATGATTTTTTCGGGAATTCATTTCATGAGGTTTTCACTGTGGATAGTGGTTTTGTGCCGATGAGCAATCCTTTTAATGACGAAGAGGCGCATGACAGTGTAGGAACAGACCCTGTTTATGGCAGACTTGCAGGACAAGGTAATCATAGTCTTTCCACCGCAGATGTAGATGGGGATGGCTGCATGGAAATCATATATGGGGCAGCAGTAATTGACCATGATGGAAGTCTGCTTTACAGTAGTTACGGATATCGACCGGATGGTGTCTATGCCAAGTTTGGTCATGGGGATGCCATGCATGTGGCAAAAATAGACCCTGACAGACCAGGACTACAGATATTTAATGTTTTTGAAGGAGGAGCAGCAGTTCCGTATGGCTATGCGCTTCGTGATGCCGAGTCGGGCGAGGCACTTTTTGGAGAATATGCAACCTGTGACCTTGGAAGATGCATGATTGGTAAAATTGACAAGGACACAAGAGGTTTACAGGTCTGGGTAAAGGAGGTATTTGACTGCAAGGGCAATAAGCTGGATATTCCCTTACTGGGTACGAATCAAAGTATACGCTATGCGGCTGATTTAACGACACAAGTGACAGATGGCGTGGAATATATCGGTACCATGCAGACCGGTGTAGTGAATGATAATATTCATGGTGTGATGCTGCGACCGGAAGACACTATGACTAATAACGGAACAAAAGGAAATCCCTGCCTGGTAGCAGATATTTTTGGCGATTTCAGGGAAGAGTTGCTTCTGCGAACAAAAGATAGCAGTGCCATCAGAATTTATATGAATACAGATATAACAGAGCATAAGTTATTCACGTTAATGCATGACACGCAGTATCGATGTGGTATTGCATGGCAGAATAACTGTTATAACCAACCCTGCTACCCAAAGTTCTATTATGGAAGTGATATGAATTTCGCAGATGTACTGCCACAATTAAAGTAGTGGATTAGTCCCATTATTTCTTCGATGAAAAGAACAGTTTAAGAGACAGGTTCTCATAGTGGTTTTTATATTGAAAATATTTGGCTGAGCGACGAAAAAGGTTGACATAAGGAGAAACATACAAAATGAACAAACAACAACTTGCAAATAAAATCTGGGAATCAGCCAATAAAATGCGTTCTAAAATTGAAGCGAATGAGTATAAGGATTATCTTCTTGGCTTTATTTTTTATAAATTTCTTTCTGATAAAGAAGTTGAATATTTAAAGAAGAATGATTGGAAAGATGCAGATTTTCCAAAGTTGGTGGAAGAAGATACTGTGACTGTAGCTGAAGAATCATAGAATAATTGTGTTATCTGTGGTAAAATCGTATCAGATGTCGAAAGATGTCTGATACGATAACGGAAAGGATGTGGCGTCATGGCGTACAGGTCGCAGCTTTGGGAGGAAGCAAAGAAAAAATGTAGGCTTGGGGATGAGGACATCAGAATGGCGAAGGAAATGGGACTTAACCCTAAAAGCCTGATAAAGAAAGCAGAACGAAAAGCGAAAAGTAATAATATCATTTAGAATGAAACTGCGTTTAGGTAGCAGGATTATATTTTTTGTGGTATATTAACCAGTATGCGGATGAATATTCCATGCACTGATTGATAAAAATATTGAAAAAATCATGAAGAAATGGGGAATAATATGCCTGAAGAAACAAAACCTCATATTGTGAAGTCGCATGATATTAGTTTAGATTCTGATTATGTGAAATGGATTCATGATGTGAAGCAACGTTATATAACTACACAGATAAAAACTGCTGTTAAAGTTAATACAGAACGGCTTTACTTTAATTGGCAACTGGGGCGGGATTTAGTAGAAAGAAAAGCGGAAGAAAAATGGGGAAAAGGAATTGTAGAGCAGTTAAGTCTCGATTTACAAAATGAATTTCCTGATGAAAAAGGCTTTTCAGCAAGAAATCTTTGGAATATGAAAAAATGGTACTTGTTTTATTCATCAAGCGATATCTTTTCAGAAATGGCTCATACGATTGAAGACAGTATTGATTTAAACAGCTTAAAACTGCAACAGGTTGGTGCAGAAATTGGTGAAAATCAAAAACTGCACCAAGCTGGTGCAGAAATAGAATTTCCTGCAATCTTCGGATTTGTACCATGGAGACATCATGTGGAAATAGTAACAAAATGTAAAACAATAGAAGAAGCTTTATTCTATGTGAGAAAAACAATAGAAGAAAGCTGGAGCAGAAGTACACTTGTTGATTGTATTAAAGCAAATTTATATCAATCATCAGGTAATGCACTTACTAATTTTGCCGAAAAACTTCCTGCCATACAAGGAAAACTCGCACAGGAAATTGTAAAAGACACTTATGATTTCGGTTTTGTATCACTTCCTGTAGGATATGATGAGGAAGAGTTGGAAGATGCATTAGAACAGAATATTACACGATTCTTGTTAGAGCTTGGATCAGGATTTGCCTTTATAGGAAGACAGAAAGAGATTATTGTCGCTGGTAAAACAAGAAAAATAGATATGCTTTTTTATCATATTAAGCTTCGCTGTTATGTAGTAGTTGAACTAAAAGCTGTATCATTTGAACCAGAGTTTGCAGGAAAACTTAATTTTTATGTAAATGCGGTCAATGAGTTAATGAAATCAGAATCCGATAATCCAACAATTGGTCTTCTGATATGTAAAGATAAGGACCAGACAGAGGTTCAGTGGGCTTTTCAGGGAATAGAGACACCTATGGGGGTTGCAACTTACGATAATATACGCTTACAAGAAATAAAATCGCAGCTGCCATCAGAGGAAGCTATTCAGAAACGATTAGAACAGGCAGAAGAAGAATATATCTTAAAACTAAAAGAAAAAAATAAATAATCCAGTAAGAATTATCACATAAGCCATTTGGACTAACCATCCGGATGGCTATTTTTTTACCCTTTATTAGGTAATGGATGTAGAAAGAAGGTGAGAAAATTGAAAATCAAAAAGGTCGATGACAAGGCTATGGTGATTAGTTATAATTGATTGTGGAAACTACTGATTGAGAATTGGATTGTAATTTTGCAGATCTTGTAGATTATGTTGATGACAGCAAAGTGAAAAAAGAGAAATAAATCGACCAGAAGCTTCCTGTATAATTTAAATTGTAAAGGGAGTTAGCCAAAGAAAATACCTCAAGTAAATGTAAAGAATTCTGCAATAAAAGTTTTATCAAATGAAGAAATCAGCAGAAAGATTGGAAAAATCGAAAAGAATCTCATAGTTCATACATGGAGAGACCTTGAAACGAATACCCGGTTGCACTTGGCGGTGCCGATTCAGAGGAAAACTGGGCTACCACATCCATGCTGCATAATTCTATTTAAGAATAACTGGACTTTGGAGCAGTTAAACTGGAAATTGTATGATGCATGTCCTGTTGTGCGTATTGTGGAAGACGTGGCAGAGAAATATCGAATCGATGTTACACTGCTTTGCGATACAAATCACATTTTGACTTCCGATTACAGTGAAGTCATTGTGGTTGGTGCAGGAGCAGACACAGTTGATTATAAATTAATCAGTATTTGTCATAAAGGAGACATCGTTGTTTCACAGGATTACGGAGTAGCGGCAATGGCACTTGGGAAAGGTGCGTATGCAATTCATCAATCAGGAAAATGGTACACAAATGAAAATATTGACCAGATGTTAATGGAACGACACCTAAATAAGAAAGCAAGGAGAGGTTCTCATAAGAATCATTTGAAAGGTCCTAAGAAAAGGACGGAGGAAGA
>CAMBAN010000129.1 GCA_945864145.1 uncultured Lachnospiraceae bacterium
GCCTCCGGCAACACCATATCCTCGACCGATAGAGGTAGCATCCTCCATTTTATCCATCGCTTCGATTTCTTCTAACAGAATTCCCTTTGCTTCGAACATACCGACTAATTCTTCAAAAGTAATAACAAAGTCTACATCGGAACGAACTGTTCTTCTGCTGGCTTCCAATTTTTTACTCGCACATGGTCCAATGAAAACAACACCGGCATCCGGATGCTCTTGTTTAATGATTCTTGCAGTAGCGACCATCGGAGTCAGAGCATTGCTGATTTTATCAATGGTTTCCGGAAAATAAATTTTTGCAAGCATAGACCAGGATGGGCAGCAGGAGGTCAAAAGGAATGGAAGCTCACCTGTTGCTACTTCTTTTACATAGTGTTCTGCTTCTGTCATGGCCCCCATATCCGCACCGATAGCTGTTTCATAGACATCATAAAAACCAAGCGCTTTTAAGGCTGTTTTTAACATATCAGGTGTGACCTTTGGCCCAAATTGACCTACAAAGGATGGCGCTATCTGGGCAATGATTTTTCTACCTGACTGAATAGCACGGATTAACTGGAAAATCTGTGATTTATCAGCAATGGCACCAAAAGGACAGCTAACCATACATTGTCCGCAGGATACACATTTTTCAGAGTCAATGACAGCTCTGCCAAATTCATCAGAATGGATAGCATTTACCCCACAGTGAGCAAGACAAGGTCTTTGCTGGTGAGAAATGGCATCGTAAGGGCAGACAGTTTTACACTTACCACATTTGATACATTTTTCCTGGTCAATGACAGAATGTCCGTTTTGCATGGAAATGGCACCACGAGGACAGACTTCGTTACATGGATGTGCAAGACACCCCATACATTTATCGGTAACAACGTACTGATTTTCCGGACAGGCATTGCAGGCAGAAGAGATAACCTGCATCAAAGGCGGCTCGTAATATTTTTCATCAATATTCATTTCCTCAACACCTTCGCTGACCTGCACAGGCTGATCCTCAGGACGTAAAGAAAGTCCCAAAGCAAGTCTGGCACGCTCACGTACAATTTCTCGCTCACGGTATACATTTCCCCAATATGGAGAATTGGTAGCATCCACCAGCTTGTAGGGCAGTGCTTCCAGCTTTTCTGATATTTTGTCAATGCTGCTACTGTTAGATTTGTAGGCAAGCTTTGCAATTTCACGGAAAATGGAACGTCTGGTTTTCCGTACTTGCGTATCGATACCTCTCATACTCATAGATAAATCCTCCCTGTTTCATATCGTTAATATTTTAACGTACTATAGAAAAAATAGCAATATCTTTTTCTGTCGGGAATTGGTTGACTTTGGCTATTGGACACGATAAAATATGGTGTTAGATTAAAAATATTTGGAGGATACTATGACTAAGATTAGATGTAGATTTGCACCAAGTCCAACAGGAAGAATGCATGTCGGTAATTTAAGGTCAGCATTATATGAGTATTTAATTGCAAAGCATGCTGGCGGCGATTTTATTTTCCGTATAGAGGATACAGATAGAGAACGTTTCGTCGAAGGTGCTACTGAGATTATTTACAATACCTTAAAGATGACAGGTCTTGACTATGATGAAGGACCGGATAAGGATAAAGGCTATGGTCCTTATGTGCAGAGTGAAAGAGTAGCAGCGGGCATTTACATGAAATATGCAAAGGAGCTTGTTGATAAAGGAGAGGCATATTACTGCTTCTGCGATAAGGAGAGACTTGCTTCTTTAAAGACTGAGGTTGTTGAGGGTAAGGAAATTACTGTTTACGATAAGCATTGCTTACATTTATCTAAGGAAGAGGTAGAAGAAAAGCTTGCAAGCGGTATTCCATACGTTATCAGACAGAATAATCCTACGACAGGAACAACTACCTTCCATGATGAGTTATATGGAGATATTTCTGTAGATAATTCAGAGTTAGACGATATGATTTTGATTAAATCTGATGGATATCCTACTTATAACTTTGCCAATGTAGTAGATGATCATTTGATGGAGATTACACACGTAGTACGTGGTAATGAGTATCTTTCTTCTACACCAAAGTACAATCGTTTATATGAAGCATTTGGCTGGGAAATTCCTACCTATGTGCATTTACCGCTTATTACAGATGAAGAGCATAAGAAGTTAAGTAAGAGAAGCGGGCACTCTTCTTTTGAGGATATTATTGAGCAGGGATTTTTACCGGAGGCTGTTGTAAACTTCATTGCATTGCTTGGCTGGAGTCCTGAGGATAATCGCGAAATCTTTACTTTGGACGAGCTTATTAAGGAGTTTGATTACAGAAGAATCAATAAATCTCCGTCTGTCTTTGATATGGGCAAGTTAAAGTGGATGAATGGCGAATATATTAAGGCTATGGATTTTGACAGATTTTATGAAATGGCTTTACCATATTTAAAGAATGTGTTGACTAGAGATTATCCATTTGATTTTGCAAAGATTGCACAGATGGTGAAAACACGTATTGAGGTATTCCCTGATATCGAGCCACTGATTACTTTCTTTAATGAGCTTCCTGAGTACGATATTGCTATGTACACACATAAGAAAATGAAAACAAATGCAGAGTCTTCTCTTGAGGTATTAAAGGATATCCTTCCTATGCTGGAAGCACAGGAGGATTATAGCAATGATGCTTTATATCAGCTGTTATTATCTTATGTCGCAGAAAAGGATGTAAAAAATGGCTATGTTATGTGGCCAATCAGAACTGCAGTTTCAGGTATGCAGATGACACCGGCAGGTGCGACAGAAATTATGGAAATTTTAGGAAAAGAAGAATCTATTAAGAGAATCAAGAAGGGTATTTCATTACTTGAAAATGCATAAAGCATGTCAGGTGAATGAAGCCCAGTCTACAGCAATTTCTCACGGAGAGGGACCCATGCTGGTCTTAGCGGGTCCCGGCTCCGGTAAAACTTTCACGATTACCCAACGAATTTTGTATTTAATAGAGACATGTCATGTAGAACCGGAAAATATTTTAGTCATTACCTTTACCAAAGCAGCGGCAAAGGAAATGCAGGAAAGATTTGTCCGGGCTGTAGCTGGTAAAAGTCTACCTGTTTCTTTTGGCACTTTTCATGCCACTTTCTTTTCCATTCTAAAATATTCCAGTTATTTAGATACTTCTAATATTCTAAAAGAATCAGAAAAAAGAAAAATCCTGAAAAAAATATTACAAACAATGGGGCTGTATGATGGTATTGAAATGATAGCGCAGGCAACCCTGGAAATCAGTAAATGCAAAAATATGGGTGCTGATCCTGATAAAGTCGTCGATACACAGATAGGAACCAGAGAAGAGTTCGTAAGACTATATACTGCTTATCAACAGGAACTGTCAAAGCAAAGAAAAATAGACTTTGATGATATGATTTTACAATGCTATCAACTGTTAAAAGAAAATGAGAAGATACGAAAACTCTGGCAGGAGCGATTTTCGTATATTTTGATTGATGAGTTTCAAGATATCAATCTAATGCAGTATGAGGTAGTAAAGCTGTTAAGTGCTCCGCAAAATAATCTTTTTGTAGTAGGAGATGATGACCAGTCTATTTATGGATTTCGTGGTTCAGACCCTAAAATTATGAGACAGTTTAAAGAGGACTATCCTGATACAAAAACGGTAGTGCTGAATAAAAATTATCGAAGTAAAAATGATATCGTAGCCTCATCATTAAAGCTAATCAGCCATAATGAAAACAGATATCAGAAACAGCTGGAAGCGGAAAATTGTAAAAAAGATGGTTTAAAGCTGTTCTGTTTTCCGACCAAAGAGAGCCAGATAAATCATGTGTTAAAGGCAATTACACAGTACATGAAAAAGGAGGGAGCAAAATATTCTGACATTGCTGTCATATATCGTACGATAGGACATGCTGTTATCACTGCAGAAAAAATGTCTAAAGCTGGTATTCCTTTTTGCCTCTTGGAAAAGCCGAAGCACATTTATGAAAGTGAAGTAGCAAGAGATATTCTGGCGTATGTCCGACTTGCATTGGATGAAACAAATAAGGACGAATTTTTCAGAATTATGAATAGACCTGTAAGGTATATTAGCAGAGAGAGTGTGCCCCGAGGTCCACTTTCCAAGGAAATACTATTGGAAAGCAATCAAGGGAAAGATTATGTAATACATAATATCATACAACTTTATCAACAGCTTGCATTTATCAAAAAAATGAGTCCCTATGCTGCAATCAACTATATCAGAAAGGGTATCGGGTATGATACTTATAGGAAAGAAAAAACAGGAAAAACGGCACAGGAGATAGAAGAGGACACTGTACTGCTAGACCAGATACAGGAAGGTGCAAAAGATTTCGCCACATTGGAAGAGTGGTTGCAGTTTATCAAAAAATATGATGAGGAGCTGGAAAAACTTTCGAAGACCACCTATGAAAAGGATGCAGTCTGTATGGTAACCATGCATGCTTCGAAAGGTTTAGAGTGGCCTATGGTCATTATACCTGATTTGAATGAAGGATTTATACCTCACAAAAAGGCGGTGACAAGAGAGGAGATTGAAGAAGAACGACGCATGCTTTATGTGGCAATGACCAGAGCAAAGGAATACCTTTTCCTTTTTTGTATCGCGGATAAACAGGCATATAGCAATTTGCCTTCCCGGTTCCTGTATGAAATCTTTGACGACTTGCACATTCTTCCTTGTCAATAAGCAAGTGGATTTTTGAATGGTGGTAAGGTATAATATGAAACAACAGGTTGAAAAGGAGAAGCGTAATTATGTACATTTTGATATTAGTTTTGGGAATGATAGTCCTTTGTTTTTTCACGATTCAAATTGTTGATATATTTCTAATTGGATTTTTACATAAACGAACAAATAAAGAAAGTGTACCAAATGAATTTATGATTACAAAATCCAATCGTATAGATATTCAGGGAGAATATGAATGCTCTGCCTTTTCTTCTGCATATATTCTACGTCATTTAGGGAAAGAAGCAGAGGGTTTTGCTCTTTATGATAAGATACCTTCCAAATTTAAAATGTCTAATGGTTATGTATATCCGAAAGGAATTATTCATTGTTTATCTGGCAATGGAGTAAATGTACAATACTGTAAAGGAAATATGAGTGTATTAAAGAGTGAAGTAGCCAAAGGAATACCGGTTATCGTATTAATAAAAATCAGAGAAGATAAGAATTGGCTTCATTTTGTTCCTGTAGTAGGCTATGATGAAAAGTATATCTACATTGCAGAATCTTATGAACCATTAATTAACTGTGATGAAAAATTTTATAATAGAAAAGTTGAAATAGAAAGATTTAAAAAATTATGGAAAACAGGTGATTATAGAATGCCATTATACAGCAATACATTTTATAGAATAGTATAAATTGGAATTTTCAGAGCTCACGAATCTGTATCCTACCATCTGACAAATTTTCGCAATCTGGGAAATGTAGCCATCTCAAATTGTTTCTATAATAGACATAAACATGAGGAAAAAAAGTATGGAGTGGATAGCAGCAATGCAACAGGCAATTACTTATATGGAAGAGCATCTTATGGAGGAAATTAACTATGAAGATGTAGCGAAGCATGTGCACACCTCGAGCTATGAGTTTCATAGGGCATTTAGCTTTCTTACAGGGATGACAGCTAATTCCTACATTCGAAATCGTAGATTGTCTTTAGCCGGCAGAGAAATTGTAGAAACCGATGCGAAAATAACAGACATTGCGTTAAAATATGGTTATGAAACACCAGAGAGTTTTACAAAGGCATTTACAAGGTTTCATGGAATTGGTGTCTTAATTGCTGAAGATACATCAGAGTTTGATTGCGAAAAAATGGAAAAAGCAGGTTATCGCATCTGGGATGTGAAACCGGGAACCTATGTTGTATTTGACTGCATCGGTGAGGACGGTGATTGTATCAGTGATACCTGGTCTAAGTTTTATAAGGAATTCTTGCCACAGATGGGATATGAGGCAGAAGTAGAAACAGATTATGAGATATATTTTGAAAAGGGAAGAAGTGGTCTATTCTGTGAACTGTGGATTCCAATAAGAAAAAAAGAATAAATTTATATTTATCTTTTTTAGTACAATGCAAAAGTCGAGACAGTTTTAAAACTCAAAAATAGAGGGATGTATCTTGCATAATTCCAAGATACACCCCTCTGATTGATTTTATGATTCTTCTGAAGCTTCTGTAGATTCATCACCGTGAAGCTTTTGATTTAGGAGCTCTTTTAACTCTAAGCTCTTATCCTTTAAACGAGGACTGGTGCTCTTGCTGGTTACAACACCGGATAAATACTGCATTGCAGTAGAATATTCACCCTTTTTGTAACCGAGATAAGCTAAAAGATAATCAAGTGTTGTTTCTGTCATACCGGCTATAGGAAAGTCCTCTGTCATTCTGGCATTTGTCAGAAGGTCATATGCCTTCATGGCGAAGCTGTCTGCGTTAGAGAGATAATTTTCTTTTTTTGCTTCATATTCCGGGTCATTTTCGTCTAATTCATCCACGATATCCTGATAGAGCCAGTTAAGCTTTAAACAAATATTACCAACTTCGCTATCCTTACCTTTTTTTGTTACAGCACAAAGCAGTGCCATTTTTAAACGGCTGATAGCCTGTTCGGTAGTATAGATATCACATGGCACCTCTTCATGAGATTTGAAATTAGCCTGAATGCCTTCACGGATAAGCTTTCTCTGAGTCTGTGTTGTGCTGGAAAAGGTCTTGGCAAAAGCAGTATAACCACAATTGC
>CAMBAN010000130.1 GCA_945864145.1 uncultured Lachnospiraceae bacterium
TTGTTGTTTTTCCTGCGCCGGTAGAACCTACAAATGCAATCTTCTGCCCTGGTTCGGCAAACATATCAATATTGTGTAATACGATTCTTTCATCATTGTAGCCAAAGTCGACATCATGGAATTCAACTCTACCTTCAAGTTTCTGATAAGTAGTGGTTCCTTCCTCCTTGTGATAATGTTTCCATGCCCACAAATGAGTATGCTTCGTTGTTTCCACAAGGTTGCCATCTACTTCCTCTGCATTGACTAATGTAACATATCCGTTGTCTGCCTCCGGCTCTTCATCTAACATTTTGAAAATTCTATCTGCACCGGCAAGTGCCATAACAATACTGTTAAACTGCATACTAATCTGGTTGATTGGCATATTGAAGCTCTTATTAAAGGTCAAAAAGCTTGCAAGTCCACCAAGGGTAAGTCCACCAAATCCACCAATTGCAAAGAGTCCACCCACAATTGCACAGACTACATAGCTTAAATTACCAAGCTGTGCATTAATCGGTCCAATCATATTGGAAAACTGATTTGCATGATAAGAGCTGTCATATAGTTCTTCATTCAACTCATCAAATTTCTTCTTACTTTCTTCCTCATGACAGAATACTTTAATGACCTTCTGTCCTTCCATCATTTCTTCCACGAAACCATTCACTGCACCAATCGCTTTTTGCTGTTTTACAAAATAGCTGCCTGAAAGTCCGGCTGCTTTCTTAGTCACAAAGAGCATAAGGGCTACCATAATCAAAGTAACAATTGTCAATGGAACGCTTAGATAAATCATACTGAACAATACACTGATAATGGTAATGCTACTGTTTAACAGCTGTGGCATACTCTGACTGATCATCTGTCTTAGAGTATCAATATCATTTGTGTAAGTTGACATGATATCGCCATGTGCATGGGTATCAAAATATTTGATTGGTAATGACTCCATTTTATGGAACATATCATTACGAATATGCATCAAAGTACCCTGGCTGACATTAATCATAATTCTATTGTAGATATAAGTAGAAAGCGCACCGACTGCATAAAAGCAGCCAACTCGCAAAATTGCACTGAGTAAACCGGAAAAGTCCGGATTTTGTGCACCAATCAATGGCACAATATAGCTGTCAATCAGTGTCTGCATAAACAAGGTTCCTTGTACACTTGCCAATACACCTATGAAAATGCAAATGATAACAATAATGACATGTGGTAAATAATTTTTAAATATATATCCCATCAGTCTTTTAAATAATTTACCAGGATTTTCAACCTTTATCTTTGGTCCTCTTCTTCCAGGTCCTGGTCCTCTCATTGGTCCGTGAGCCATTAATTGTCACCTCCTTCATCAAAATCAGCATTTCCACCAGTCTGTGATTCATATACATCTCTGTATATTTCATTTGATGCTAATAACGCTTCATGCGTATCAAATCCTGTAATCTTACCATTATCCAAAACAATAATTCTGTCAGCGCTCTGTACACTACTGATACGCTGTGCAATAATCAGTTTCGTAGTATCCGGAATTTCTTCTGCAAATGCTTTTCTGATTTTTGCATCTGTTGCTGTATCTACAGCACTGGTGCTATCATCCAGAATTAAAATCTTAGGTTTCTTTAACAGTGCTCTTGCAATACACAATCTCTGCTTCTGTCCACCGGAAACATTAGTACCGCCCTGTTCAATACGTGTCATGTATTTATCAGGCATTTTCTGAATAAATTCATCTGCACAGGCAAGCTCACACGCTTTTTTACATTCTTCTTCTGTTGCTTCCTTATTACCCCAACGCAGATTTTCTAAAATGGTTCCACTGAACAATACGTTTTTCTGTAATACGACAGCTACCTGATTACGCAGGCTCTCCATATCATACTCTTTTACATTCAGCCCACCGACAAGAAGTTCTCCTTCCGTCACATCATACAAACGACTGATCAGGTTTACCAGACTTGATTTTGCACTACCGGTTCCACCAATAATACCAATTGTCTCACCTGCTTTGATATCCAGATTGATGTGGTCCAAAACAGGCTTGCTTTCCTTGTTATAGGCAAAGCTTACCTCATTAAAGGAAATGCTTCCATCCTTTACTTCATGTACAGGATTTTCAGGATTTGTCAAATCTGATTTTTCTTCTATGATTTCAGCAATACGTTTTGCACTTGCATAGCTCATGGTCAGCATAACAAAAATCATGGAAATCATCATGAGATTCATTAAAATATTCATACAGTAGGTAAGAAGACTCATTAATTCACCTGTGGTTAAGCCACCTGCTACAATTGTCTTCGCGCCAAGCCAGGAAATAACCAGAATACAGGTATAAACAGTTGCCTGCATAATAGGTGCGTTCAGTACAACAAGCTTCTCTGCACGCAAAAACATATTATAAATATTTTTGTTTGCCCTGGAAAACTTTTGATTTTCATAATCCTCACGCACATATGCTTTTACTACTCGAATCGCTGACACATTTTCCTGTACACTTGCATTTAGTTCATCATATTTTTCAAATACCTGTCGAAAATATTTCGTTGCTCTTGGGATGATTAATGCAAGCACAATACCTAAAAAGAAAACTGCAATTAAATAAGTACTCGCTAATCTTGCATGAATAGAAAATGCCATAATCATCGCAACAATCATGGAAACCGGTGCTCTAAATGCCATACGTAACAGCATTTGATACGAATTCTGCAAATTTGTCACATCTGTTGTCAATCTGGTAATCAGGCTTGATGTTGAATACTTATCAATACTAGAGAAGGAAAATGTCTGAATATTATCATACATCGCTTTTCTCAAATTTTTTGCAAAACCTGTTGATGCCTTTGCACCAAACTTCGCACCCATCAGACCTCCAAAAAGACCGATTAACGCCGCAATTATCATGAAAAAACCTATCTTCAAAATATGCCCCATATCACCGGCATTGACACCATCATCAATAATGGATGCCATCATCAAAGGAATAATCATTTCCATGATAACTTCCAAAATCATAAAAATCGGCGTTATGATAGAGGCTTTTTTAAACTCTTTTATCTGTGCGCCTAAAGTTTTTAGCATAGTTTTTCTTCCTTTCCATTACCTTTTATTTTAGTGAGCTTTCTTTTAGATTATTTCTGATTTTATCGGAAACTTTAAAAAAGATATCCAATTCTTCTTCAGAAATATCTCCTTTCATCGTATTTTCAATATGATCCAGCGTATCCTCCACCCGTAAGGATATACTCCTTCCAAGCTCTGTCAAACGAATACGCTTCAGTCTTGCATCACTTGGTACACTTTCACGTACAATATAACCTTTTTTTTCCAATATCTGTACCAATCCGGTCACCGCAGAACGGCACATTCCCAAATCAGCCTCCATTGTTTTCTGATAGATATCTCTATCCTCATTGTGCTGCAAATACCCCAATATCCAAGCATGCATCAATGTAATTTCATCAATACCTTCTGCCAAGCCTTCTCTGAAAAGCCTTCCCTTAAAGTCATGGTTCATCTGTTTGATAGAATAACCCAATTTCCGGCAAGGTCTATTTTCCTCTTTTTCCATTTCAACCACCCTTTTTGTTCATTTTTGAACTGTTCACTAATTAACATTTTACTACCACTTATTTTTTAATGCAATATTTCAAATATTAAGTTATTATAAAAAATAGAAAAGAAAGAAAAGAGATATTTCACATGAACAGAACCATAACCTATTCCATAACCGAAGAATATGCCGGCATGACTATCAGTCATTTTCTAAAAGAAAAGGGCTACTCTCATCCGATAGTCGTCCATTTAAAGAAAACAGAAAATGGCATTTTATTAAATGGTGCCTGGGCTTATGTCAATCAAGTATTGTCTGTAAATGACACGCTTGTCATAAATTTATCAGAAACACAGAGTTCTGAAAATATTTTTCCTACTCCCATTGCAATGGATACCTTTCAAAAAATGATAGCCTATGAAGACGAAGATATTTTGTTAATCAATAAGCCTGCGGGACTTCCCGTACACCCGTCCATGGGGCATTATGAAGATACCCTTGCCAACTACTGTGCTTACTATTACAGTTGTTTTCCGCAAAATGGTGCCTTCGTTTTTCGTTGTGTAAATCGCCTTGACAGAGATACTTCCGGTCTTGTATTGATTGCCAAAAACATGTTAAGTAGTGCAAGACTTTCCATGTCACAGCTTTCCCATGGTATTAAAAGAACCTATCTTGCTATTGTCACAGGAAAGCTTCCGGATCAGGGAACCATTACTTTTCCCATTGCCAGAAAAAAAGGCTCTGTCATTGAACGATGTATCGATTTGGAGCATGGAGAATCAGCCATTACACATTATCAACGTCTTGATTGCCAAACAGTAGATTCGCATATGTTTTCTCTGGCAAAAATACAGTTAGAAACAGGACGCACTCATCAAATCAGAGTCCACATGCAGGCGATTGGTCATCCGTTACCCGGTGATTTTCTGTATAACCCTGATGTAACCTATATCAAAAGACAGGCCCTTCACTCCTACTGTCTGTCCTTTACGCATCCTGTCACCAATACACCCTTGGAATTCACGCAAAAACCTCCAGAGGATTTCTTTTTCATCCCCTGGAGGTTGTAAGTCAGAACCGCCCTGGCAAATAATCGGAGGGAGTATCTTGATTTGTGCAAGATACATCCCTCCGATTGTTAACAGGAAGCGCAGGAGCACATATTTACTTCTTTTGGGCTTCTATTTTTTCTGCAAGCTCCTGCAAATACATCCACCGTTCCATTTTTTCTTCCAACGCAGCTTCCGCTTCTTCCTTTTCTTTTGTAATCTCTGTGAGTTTTACAAAATCTCTTGCGTAAGTGACGCAATCCTTTTCACACTGTGCAATTTTTTCTTCCAATGCTGCAATATCTGCATCTATGGTTTCATATTCTTTTTGCTCTTTATAGGTGAATTTTACCTTTTCTTCACGACTCTTCCAAGTCGCCTTTGACGATAATTCTTCTGCAGGTTTTTCTGACTTTATTTCTTTTTCTGACATAATTGTCATTTCTTCAGCCTGTTTTCTTGCCTGATAATCTGTATAACCACCCTCATACTGATTGATTTGTCCATTTTCAAAGGCAAAAATTCTTCTTACTGTGCGATCCAGAAAATATCGGTCATGGGATACCGTAATGACAATACCGTCAAAGTGGTCTAAATAGTCTTCCAAAATAGTCAAGGTACGAATATCTAAATCATTTGTAGGCTCATCCAAAATCAAAACATTTGGTGCTTCCATCAGTACGCGTAACAAATTCAGTCTTCGTTTTTCACCACCAGAAAGCTTTCCAAGTAAAGCATACTGCTTTTCCGGTGGAAAAAGGAAACGGTCTAACATTACAGACGCCGAAACAGAACCATCAACTGTCTGTACGAACTCCGCTGTATTTTTGATATAATCAATCACTCTCATGTTTGGGTCCATATAGGCTAATCCTGCACTCTTGTCATTTCTGATTTCCTGTGCATAATACCCAATTTTGATAGTCTGACCCAAAATCACTTCACCGGAATCAGGCTTTTCCATACCACAAATGATTTTCATTAAAGTTGATTTTCCGCAGCCATTTTCTCCAACAAATCCTATTCTGTCATTTTTTAAGAAAATATAAGTAAACTTATCAATCAAAGTTTTACCGTCATAAGCCTTTGTCAAATCATGCAGCTCCACTGTTGTTTTTCCCATTCTGGTGGAAACAGAACTGATATCCAGCTTGCTTTCTTCCTGGGGTCCCTTTTGTGCCGCAAGCTCCTCGTATCTTTGAATATGTGCCTTTTGTTTTGTGGAACGGGCTCTTGCGCCTCTTTGCATCCATTCAATCTCTACACGCAAAATACTCTGTCTTTTTCTTTCTGTAGCAAGCTCCATTTCTTCTCGTTGTGCCTTTAACTGCAAAAATCCGGAGTAGTTTGTCTGATAACTGTAGGTTTTTGCTTTATCTATCTCTACGATACGGTTAGAAACACTATCCAAAAAATATCTGTCATGTGTTACCATGACAACTGCTCCTTTGTAATTTTTCAAATATTCCTCCAGCCAGTCTGCCATAGAGGAATCTAAATGGTTTGTTGGCTCATCAAGCACTAATACTTCCGCATCAGATAACAGTGTATTAGCAAGTGCAATTCTTTTTCTTTGTCCACCTGACAGAAAATCTATTTTCTGGTCAAATTCTGAAATGCCAAGCTTTAACAACATGCTTTTAGCTTCACTTTCCAACGACCACTCATTGTGACTGTTCAAATTATTTTCCATAACACATTTTAATACCGTAGTTCCAGGCTTAAACTGTGGATTTTGAGGTAAATAACGAATTACAATGTTATTGGCTCTGGTTATTTTACCTTGGTCCGGTTCTTCAAGTCCTACTAACATTTTTAAAAGTGTCGTTTTTCCGGTTCCATTGATACCGATAATTCCTACCTTTTCATGCTCATCCACCGTAAAGGAAGCATTATCAAACAGTAAAGAATCTGTATATGCTTTTACAATATTTTCTATATTAATTAAATTCATAGGTTCCCTTTCTGTCGCTTTTCATTCCTACCTATCATAGCAGATGCCTCCATTTTTTGTCTACCTATAGCACGCAAAAAGCACCTGACCTACATCAAGTGCTCCCCACGTTATTTTATATCTAATTTAGTTTGTAGCTGCCTAT
>CAMBAN010000131.1 GCA_945864145.1 uncultured Lachnospiraceae bacterium
CATTTATTTTTTGTTCCTTAAATGTCACACATTGGATAATAGAGTTTTTAATCTCTATTGCCTTAGAACTTCCATGTGTTTTCACTACCAGTCCATTTAAGCCCAACAATGGTGCTCCACCATATTCCTGCAAGTCAAATGCTTTTAATGTTTCCTTTAACGCAGGTTTTACTAATAAAGCTCCTATTTTACTGCGAAGCGAAGTCAACATTCCTGCCTTTACCTTTTTAATCAGAGTTGCACCAACGCCCTCATACAGTTTTAAAATCACATTACCCACAAAGGCCTCACACACAATAACATCTGCATGTCCTGCGGGAATATCCCGTGCCTCGATACTGCCAACAAAGTTAATATCAGGACAATTCTTTAATAAAGGATATGTTTCCTTTACCAAAGCATTTCCCTTTTCCTCTTCTGCTCCGATATTAACAATCGCGACTCTTGGCTTATCCACTTTCATAACACTTTCCATATAAACGGAACCCATTTTGGCAAACTGTACCAAATGAGAAGGTCTGGCATCTACATTAGCGCCACAGTCAATTAACAATGCACAACCATTTTCCGTCGGAATGAGTGGTGCAAGCGGTGCTCTTTCCACGCCCTTGATACGACCAGCAATGAGCTGTCCGCCTACTAAAACGGCTCCTGAGCTTCCTGCTGATACAAATGCATCACAAGTACCCTCCTTTACCAGGTTTAAAGCGACTACAATGGAAGAATCCTTCTTTTTTCTAATCGCCATTACAGGAGGCTCTGCTGTTTCAATTACCTCTGATGCATGTACCACTTCTATTCTGTTTTCTTCGTAAGTATACTTACTCAATTCATTTTTAATGACGTCTTCTTTACCTGTTAGATATACCTTTATATGCTGATTTTCATTTACAGCCTCTACTGCACCCTTGACAATTTCAAGCGGTGCATTATCTCCACCCATGGCATCAACAGCTACTCTAGTCATTTCGTCCATTCCCATATCCATGCCTTTCCCTCAATCTGCTGAGCTTTCTTACATACCGTATCATTATAAATATACTAAACATAACAATAAAAATCAAGAAAACTCTTCACTATGTTTCATTACTCAACTCACATTTTCCCATTACATAAAAATAAGGATTTGAGAAATAAACTCAAATCCTTCATTTTCTATATGCTAATTCATTAGTTAGCTTCTACAACTGTTTTCTTGTTATAAGAACCACAAGCCTTGCATACTCTATGAGGCATCATTAAAGCACCACATTTGCTGCACTTTACTAATGTTGGAGCGCTCATTTTCCAATTAGCTCTTCTTTTATCTCTTCTAGCTTTAGAAGTTTTATTCTTTGGACAAATAGACATTGTTACACCTCCTTATTCGCGTTAAAAATATCTTTTATCGCTGCCATACGGGGATCTGGTACAAAATCATCGCATCCGCAATCTCCGTCATTCAGATTTTTACCGCACATTTTACAAATCCCTTTGCAGGATTCCTTGCACAAAATCTTCATTGGCCAATTCAATAATATTTCATTATCGACCAGAACCTCTACATCCAAGTGATAACCATCCATGAAGTTCATGTCGTCATCCTCCTGAGAACTTGCATTATCAGGTGAAACAACCTCTTCGGATAATTCCAAATCAAATGTATAATCAACATCCTTTAAACATCTGGCGCAGTTCATAGCCATTGTCAGACTTATCTGACCTTCAACCAGTGCTTTAGATTGTCCTATATTGGAAATTTTCAGCTTTACCGGTGTTTTCTCTTTGATTGTAAAAGAACCAACCTGACTCTCAAAAACCTCTTTTTCATAAGGTACTTCAAGTGCTAAAATTTTTCCTTCGTTTAAAAATACATCTGTCAAATTCACTTTCATAGCAGACTCCTATCCACACATTAAATGATTATACATATTACGTCATACTTTGTCAATACTTTTTTCTTGACACTCTTATATATATCTACCTATAATTTATCACAGATGCTCTATAAAATCTACAGCAAGAAAGGGAATACCAAAAATCATGAAAATAGGTGCAGTAATTGCAGAATATAATCCATTTCATAAAGGACATCTCTATCAAATAGAAGAAATGAAAAAACTGGGTGCTGATGCGATTATCGTTCTACTGAGCGGTGATTTCACACAAAGAGGCATTCCTGCTCTTTTAGACAAGCACACACGTGCAAAGCTCTGCCTGGAAAACGGTGCAGACCTCGTTCTCGAGCTACCTGTTTATTATGCAACAGGCAGTGCAGAATATTTTGCAAGAGGTGCGGTTTCCATCCTGGAGCAGCTTGGTTGTGTAGATTTCTTACATTTTGGAAGTGAAAGCGGAAATCTTACTGCCTTACAGACCTGCTCCCACATTTTTCTGACAGAACCTGCTGCCTTCCAAAAACAGCTTACTGTCCTTTTGAAACAAGGATATTCTTTTCCAAAAGCCAGAAGCATGGCACTTTCCTCCTATATCAATGCAACTTCAGAGATTACCGGTCAGGAAAAAGACACCTTTGCCGCCTTATGCAGCCTGCCAAATAATATTTTAGCCCTCGAATATCTGAAAGAATTAGAAAGATGTCATAGCACTATCAAGCCTGTCACACTTGCAAGAAAAGGCAGTGGATATAGCGAAGAAGCTTTGCCACAAAAAGGAGAAAACATTTTTGCCTCTGCAAATGCTATCCGCAGTGCTTTAGAAAACAATCAGTTTTCCACGCTTTCTGCCTTTGTTCCGGAAAATGTTGCCAGTTGTCTGTCTGAAAGCTCGAATACACCCATGCTTTTTGAAAATGATTTTTCCGAAATCCTATTATACAAGCTCATGACAGAAGATTCCGGATTCGATTGCTATTATGACGTTTCCAGGCAGCTTTCCGACATTATACAAAAAAACTTATTTTCCTACACTACCTGGAAGGATTTTGCATTAAACTGCAAATCCAAGGAGCTGACCTACACCAGAATAAACAGGAGTCTGTTACACATCCTGTTAAATATGAAGCAGACTTCCATGGAACAGTTAAAGAATGCCCCTGATGCCCTTTATGCCCGTGTACTTGGTTTTTCTGCAAACACCTCTGTATTAAAGCTCATCAAGAGAAATGCTTCTATTCCGCTCATTACCAAGCTTGCAAACGCTTCTAAAGTCCTGTCTCCAAATGCCCTGGTTTCTTTAGAAGCCGATATCCATGCCGCAAACATTTACCAAAGTGTCAAAGCGCAAAAATACCACACCACACCGGCAAATGAATACAGAACACCTATCGTGTCACCATGTTAAATTCAACACAAAAGGCACCTGCATCTCTGCAAGTGCCTGAATAGAAATATTACAAAAATGTCTTATCTTTTCTTACATTATAAATATGTATCAGCAACCGATGTTATTTTAAGCTTGTTTTTCAAATCCTGTGCACTTTCAAAGTTGCCTTTTCTGATATCTTTCTTGTCTAATCGGATTATGACAGGTTTTTTATTTGAAATTGTAAAGAAATTATCGCTGAAAATAACATCTTCCTTTTCAAAATCCATTTCCACAAATGGAGTAAACACATCACTTTTTATCGTTATTTCATAACAATTTTCAAGCTCCTTTACATCTGTTGCCATCTGTGGCTTAGGCAAATCCATATGCTTATACGGAATCACTGTCTCTGTATCATACAGAATAGTTCCATCCGCAAGAACCGCTTCTGCTTCTATAAACAAATTGTCCTTTTCATACAGCATCTCATTCCATCCAAAAGAAACCAGTTCTTTTGAGCTGAGGGCATCCACAGTTGTTCTTGTTTTCCATTCCTGTACAATTTCAAGGTTCACATTACGAAGGCGAAGAGTTGCTACTACATCATTCTGTGCTTCAAAGGTTTCATTTTCCAGAAACAGGCTAACCATCTCTTCTGTCTTTTGAACGCTTACCGTAACCGGTGCATAGAACTTTTTCGCCATATAATGCAACGCTTTCCATCTACCATAATAGTCAATACTTGACCATGATGCTACCGGCCAGTTATCATTAATCTGCCAATACAAAGTGCCCATGCAACGACCTCTGTTTCTTCTCCAATGGTCCACACCGCTTTTTATTGCCATACCCTGCAATATCTGTGTTACATAGAGAAGGCTTTTGAAGTCTTTTGGGTATTTAAAGTTTTCCGATAAATAATACAGCATTTTGCCATTAGCTGAATCATTCTTCTGGTGGCTTTCCATAACCTTTGAGAAAATATTTCTATCCTTCTCTTCTGTAAAGGTATTGACGGTCTTCAAGCAGGGGAAAGACTGAAATCCGAATTCAGAGCAAAAACGAAAATAGTATTTCTGATAATCGCTAAATGGTTTCTGTCCATGCCATACATCCCAATAATGTACATCTCCACGCTTATCGGAAGACGGTTCATCAAAGCATCCACCTGAGGACGGGGAAGATGGCCAGTAAAATGTCGTATCATCTGCTTCCCGTAATGCTTTGGGTAAAATCTCTTCAAAAAGCTTTATATAATCTGCCCGAAGATACATGGATTCCTTTTGGAAATCTCCCCAATGGACCCATGCGGACTCTATTTCATTATTTCCGCACCACAATCCAAGGCAAGCATGATGTCTGATACGACGTACATTATCTATTGTTTCCTGCCTTACTGTTTGTGCAAATTCATCCGTAACATCATACACATTACATGCATACATCAAATCCTGCCATACAATCAGGCCATACTGATCACACAAATCATAAAAGGCATCGGATGGATAATAACCTCCGCCCCAAACACGCACACAGTTAAAATTGGCTCGCACACAGCACTTTAACAAATAGTCAATCTGTTCCTCTTTAATCCATGGGTAAACAGCATCCTCCGGTATATAATTTCCACCTTTGACAAAGATTTTTACTCCATTTACCATAAACGCAAATTCATTTCCCCATTCATCAGCTTCCTGACTAATGGTAAGAGTACGAAGACCGATTGTCTTTTTTATAGTTTGTTCGTCTCCTATAGTTACACTCAGTTCATACAGCGTTTGTTCTCCATATCCATTCGGCCACCAAAGTCTGGGGTTTTCTACCACAATTTCTGCTTCATAAATATTACCGGATACTTCTTTAGCTGTTACGAAGGAAAGCTTTTCACCTTCTTTTTCCATCAGTGTTACCGTAATAGCCTTATTTGTCTGTTCAGACATTGTTATTTCCGTCTTTACTCGAACACTGCCATTTTCCTCATGGTACTGTCTGATTCTTACATCTTCTATTTTCGCAGCACTGTTTCCAACAATATAAATATCACGCCATATTCCGGCATCAACCAGCTGTGGACCCCAATCCCATCCAAACATGGAATGACTTTTTCGCAACAGATGATTTCCTTTCATGGCGCCGCAAGGAGTATATTGCACTTCCTTATTCTCTCTGTAGGCATAATTCTTTATATATTGTAAAACTGAATGAAAGATAATCCGAATTTCGTTCTCACCTTCATAAAGATAATCCTTAACAGAAAAGGAATAGGTGCGATGCATATTGTCAGTATCCGCAATTTCTTTTCCATTGATATAAATGTGTGCCAGTGTATCCAGACCTTCGCAAATCAGAGTCAGCTCATCCTCATCCATTAATTCCTTACCAACAGTAAAATTACGTGCAAATTCATAATTCTCCTGAAAAAGTTCACGTACCTTGTATTCATTTTCTCTATAATATGGGTGTTCTATCTTTCCTGCAGCATATAATCCGGAAATAACAGAACCTGGAATTGTTACATCACAAAGTATTTCTTCTGCTTCATTTTTCAGCTTCCAGTCGCCGTTTAACATTAACTTTGTCACGTTCTATTCTCCTCCTTCTGTCTTTTTCTATCATTTTATACTTCTGTCTTACTACTGTTATAGATAAAACCTCTTTAATAATCCTCCATTTTCTCCCATAATAACTATTATTTCACTGCATTAACACCTAACACAACCGCACCTAATATCAACAATACAATTCCTGTTACTCTATTTAGCGTCTTTGCAGATGCTTTATTTGCAAAAACGGCGGCTATTCTTGCCCACAATAAGGTAGACAAAATACAGAACACCATACATAACATATCCGGCATTCCGCCAATCGCAATATGACTGACAGAACCGGTAAATGCTGTAAATGCCATGATAAATACACTCGTTCCTACCGCTGTCTTTAGCTCATATCCCAGGATGGATGTTAATATCAGGAGCATCATCATGCCGCCGCCAGCTCCAATAAAACCGCAAATCAGTCCAATCATAATTCCGCAAAGGATAGACTGGCAGAAACGTTTTTTCGCGCTTGTCTGATTCATCACTTCCTTTGTCGTCATAACCGGTTTTACGATAAATTTGATGCCAAGCAGCATTGTCATAAATACAGAGAAATTACCAAGTGCTGCATTTGGCACAAGGCTGGCTGCATAGCTTCCAACCATGGTAAACAAGAGTACGGTAATCATCATGGTTATTCCATTACGTATATCTATATTTTTATTCTTTGCATAGGTATATGCACTTACTGCACTGGCCAGCACATCACTCGCCAAGGCAATCGCTACTGCTTCATAAGCGGACATTCCAAGAAAAGTAATCAACATCGGGCTGATAACTGCCGCCGCACTCAGTCCTGCAAATCCCGTTCCCAAGCCAGCTCCAATC
>CAMBAN010000132.1 GCA_945864145.1 uncultured Lachnospiraceae bacterium
GACAGTACCAAGGCATCTATTGTAGCAGGGGATTCTGCAGGCAATGGTACCCAGACCTTAAAGGTTAATAAGCTTGCAAAAGCTGGATTTTTAACAGGCGCAAAATTATCTGCAAAAGAGGTCACTACGACAACGACTGATGAAACCGGAGCTTCTGTTACCAATACGACAACCAGAAACTGGACTTCTACAGATAAATTAACAGAAATCACAAGCCAGTTAGGCGGTATTGATTTATCATCAGGAAATACTGTGATTAAAATTAAAGTTGGAAGCGGCGAAGAAAAAGAAATCAATATTGATGAAAATACAACGATTTCACAGTTTGTTTCACAGTTAAATTCAGCCGGGGTCAAGGCATCCTTTGATGAGGCAAACCAGAGATTTTTCATTAATACTTCATCTACAGGAAGCGAAAATGACTTTACCTTAACAGCTGTACAGAAGGATGATGACGGTAATGTCACAAATGCCAATTATGCAGGTGTGCTGACTGCACTTGGCATCAATGAAAATGACGCGGAGTGCGCAAGAGTACATGCACAGGATGCAGAAATCGAATGGAACGGTGCGACCTTTACCGGTTCCACCAATACTTTCACCATTAATGGTTATACAATTACAGCTTCAGGCGTCACAGACGAGGAACTGACAGTTACAACAGAAACAGACTATGAAGGCATCTATGATATGATTAAGGATTTCCTTTCTGAATATAACGATATCATTAATGACGTCTATACCAAGTATAATGCTGACTCAGCAAGAAAATACAACATGCTTTCAGAGGATGAAAAGGAAGCCATGTCAGATGAGGAAGTAGAAAAGTGGGAAAATACAATTAAAAATTCTTTATTAAGAAAAGATAATACGCTTTATTCCATTATGAATACCTTAAATTCTACCATGAGTGCAGGCTACACCTCTAATGGTGAGACAAAATATCTTTTCTCCTTTGGTATTGAAAAGCTTGACTATTTCAAGGCAGAGGAAAATGAAAGATATGCTTTTCATATTAATGGGGATGAAGATGACGAGGATACGAATGAACTGGATAATGATTTAATGGCTGCAATTGCTTCTGACCCGGAGGGCACCGTAGAGTTTTTTGTAAATCTGTCAAAAACCCTTTACGATAATCTGACAGAGGCGATGGGACGTTCAGAATACAGCAGTATGTATACCATTTATGATGATAAGACCATGGAAAATGAGTTGTCTTCTTATGAGACAAAAATCAAAGAAGCACAAAAGAAATTGGAGGATTATGAGGATAAGTGGTACGACAAATTTTCAGCAATGGAGGTTGCATTATCCAAGCTTCAGTCAAACTCTAACTCCTTATCCAGTCTGTTAGGTTCATGATATGGTAGATAACTTTACATAAATCTGATATAATTTAAGAAAAGAGGGAAACGCATGCTGCAAAAAAACGGTTATGCACAATATCAAAACAGCAGAATTATGACAGCCTCACCGGCTGAATTGACTCTGATGTTGTATGAAGGGGCAATCAAATTTGGTAACATTGCAATTGTTGCGATGGAAAACAAGGAACCTGCCAAGGCACATGAAAATGTGGTAAAGGTAGAGAAAATCATCCAGAATTTCCGCGATACGCTGGATAGAAAATATCCGGTTTGGGAAGAATTTGAAAAGATTTATGTTTATCTTTTACGCAGATGTCATGAAGCGAATATTGCAAAGGATCCGGAGATAATGCAGGAGGTTGTGAAACATCTTCGTTCCATGAGAGATAACTGGAAGGAAGTCATGAAAAAGGTAGCAACAGATCCGACAAATCCGGCAGCACAGGCAAGAGTTGCAGGCGGACAAGGTAACAGAGCAGGCTATACGACAAGTAAAAAGACAGGAACCTGATAGAAAAAGCAGTTAGTTTCCAAAAGACAGAAGGGGAAAAACATGACAGAAGGATACTTACAGATTTTAAAGGAAAGTCTTGAAAAGAAGCTCACAGTTCTGGAACAGATTTCAGAGCTCAATGCCAGACAGTATGAGATATCTTCTCATCAACCGATGGATATGGAAGCTTATGACAAGACAATGGATGAAAAAGGGGAACTAATTGATGTACTCAACCGATTAGATGAGGGATTTAGTACGACCTATGAGTATGTGGCAGCAGAGCTTAAGGAACATACAAAGGAGCACAGCCCTCAAATAAAAGAATTACAGGAGTTGGTACGTCAGGTAATCGAGCGTGGTGTTGAGGTAGAAGCACAGGAGAAGAGAAATAAGAGCTCTTTAGAAGCAGGTCTCATGATGAAGCGCCGGGAAATCAGGCAAATGAAGGTATCTACCAGTGCTGCTACAAAATACTATAAAGCCATGAATAAAATAAATGAGGTCGATCCGCAATTGATGGATCGGAAAAAATAGGTAAGAAAGGCGGTAACCTGAATGGGCTATCGTCTTTTTTTGTTCTAAAAATCAAACTTTTGCAAATAATTGCATAAATTTTCAGAAAATAATGCCGATATATATACCGTAAAGGGACTTACATAAGAGTGCGCCATAAAATCTACACATAAAAAGTAGACTTTATTGGTGTACCGATTGCTATATCCATAGGGGGTATAGGGGAGAACAAAAAATAAATAAGGGCTTAACAGAACGGACTCTGGAGAGTGACTCGAGGAGGATAAAAATATGGTAGTACAACACAATCTCCAGGCAATGAATGCAAATCGTATGCTTGGCATTACGCAGAACTCCGTAGCAAGTTCTACAGAAAAGCTGTCATCTGGTTATCGTATTAACAGAGCAGCAGATGATGCAGCCGGACTTTCTATCTCTGAGAAAATGAGAAAACAGATTAGAGGTCTCGACCAGGCATCTTCCAATGCAGAGGATGGTATTTCCTGTGTACAGACTGCAGAAGGAGCTTTGGCAGAGGTACAGGATATGCTGCAAAGAATGAATGAGCTTTGCGTACAGGCTGCTAACGGTACAAACTCTACAACAGACCGTCAGTACATTCAGGACGAAATCGACCAGTTGATTTCAGAAATTGACCGTGTTTCTGAAACAACAAAATTCAATGAAATCTATCTCTTAAAGGGAGATACAGCAAACGGTACTTCTAAGGCTTATGTAGCATCTTATGCAACTACTTATGTAAGAAATACAGTAAGTAATGCAGTTACAAACGCAGTTAGCTACAAGACAACCTATACAGGTACAAATAACCTTTACATTGTAAGCGCTTCTATCCATAGTAAGAGCTCAGCAAATCCACTTTCTGCTAATACGGTTGGACGTGGTGACGACATCACAAAGTATTTAGTAAAGAGTGATGATGCAAACAATAAAGCAGGCGGTGTATTAAGTGCAAGCTATATCGCATTTGTCAATGTAGAGTTAAAATCAGCAGTGGCACATTCAGACACAGCTAATGATTTAAACGGACTTGGTGGTGCAAACAATAATTATTCGGTTGATTTAGCTTATGACACAACCTCTTCTGTTGTAAAGGCTAGTAGAGAATTATTTATCTATGATACAAAGACACAGACAGTAACCAGAATGCAGCGTGGTGATGAGATGACCACCTATCTGAACTCAGATAATACCATGAAGGATCAGTATCGTTTAATTGATATTGTATATGAAAAAGGAGAGAAAAACCATACTTCACAGCGTGTACAGGATACCTTATATGGAAATATTACAGGTGGTTATCAGTTCGACTGGACAGATAAGATTTTAGAGTTGACTCAGGAAAAGAAGCAGTTATATGATGCAGATGGTAATGCGGTTGCAGGCGTTAAATTGAGAGAATACTTTGATGAACAGGGCAATTACACAGGTGGTCTGTATACAACAGCACAGGCAAGAGCTACTGATGAAGTATTTGCAAATGATTCTTCTACTATTTACAAGGCAATGGTAAGCCTTGGTAATTTAAGTGCAGCTACTATTGGCGAATATGTTTCTTTAAGCGCTACAGATGTAGCAGAAGACTTAAGCTTCGACTTACATGTTGGTGCTGACTCCACAGATACCAATAAGATTGATACAAGAATCCAGAGCATCTCTTCTGCAGGACTTGGTATCAACATGCTTGCAAGTACCAATATTGGTATTGTAGATGGTGATGGTGCAAATGCGACAGCGGCTATCGATGTCATTGCAGATGCGATTCAGATTGTATCTACACAGCGTTCAGCACTTGGTGCTATCCAGAACAGATTAGAGCATACAATCAAGAACTTAGACAATATTGTTGAGAATACAACAGCAGCAGAAAGCCAGATTAGAGATACTGATATGGCTGAAGAAATGGTAGCTTACTCTAATAACAACGTATTACAGCAGGCAGGTCAGTCAATGCTTGCACAGGCAAATCAGGCAAATCAGGGAATTCTTTCTCTGTTACAGTAGTTTTCAAACTAAAACAAATAGCGTAAGGAGTCGGTTGCATTTTGCAACCGACTCTTTTTTGGTTGTGTATAACTAAAAAAACAGATAAAAAATAATTAATATTAACAATTTATGTAAAATTGCCGAAATATTATATGCAATATACATAATGCAAATGGATTTGTAGATAAACATAAGGAGATGTGAACTATGATAATTGCACATAATGTACAAGCTATGAATGCCCAGCGCCAATATGGTATTACGACAGGAAATCTTGCTAAAACAGCGGAAAAGCTTTCATCCGGTTATAGAGTAAACAGGGCAGCAGATGATGCAGCCGGTTTATCAATTTCAGAAAAACTCAGAAAGCAAATCAGAGGCTTATCTCAGGCAAGTGAGAATGCAGAGGATGGCATATCTATGGTGCAGGTAGCGGATGGTGCAATGGCAGAGGTTCATGATATGATAGACAGAGGACTGGAGCTAAGCATTAAAGCAGCAAATGGTACACTTAGTGAGTCTGACAGGCGTGTGATACAGGATGAAATTAATCAGCTAAAGGTAGAAATCGATGGAATAAGAGAAAAAACTAAATTTAATGAGGTCTACGTTTTAAAAGGGAAAAGAGTAGAAACGACAAAACAGGTTCCGGCTGGTGTGGAAAATAGTGGTGGAACTATGCCACCATGGGTACAATTTGACTCTGCCAGGCAGGATGGCTACATGTCAGAAACCTTTACCACCCAAAATCAGTTTGTGGTAGATAATACGGTATCATCTCCGGATATTAAAACGGTAGGTATCAAGCATTCCGCAGCCAGTATAGATTTTTCCGGTCTTACAGCGGCTAATGTGGGAGATTTGGTAGGAACAGGATTTCATACGACCTGCTGTACTTGTACAAACTATTATAGTGTAGAATTTGTGACAGGAACACTTTCGACAGTAGAACGAAGTGGAGATAACTTTATTTACAAAATCAGTATTGATGGTGTGACTTCAGGCGCAGATTTAGTCAATCTTATTATAACCGGGACTGATGCAGGTCATCCGAACAGTCATTTTACAAAATTGGCTGCTGACCCGACAAAACCGGAAAGGCTCTATATTTACGATGATAGAAGTAAGGAGGATGTGCCAACAACACAGACACCTGATTGGGTACATGGAAAAAGTAATTGGCTGGACTGGGATTATGAGAGCTATGATATAGCGGCAAGTCCAACCCATGGTATGTTTGGGGAGGGCGTAATGCGCGAAAAACAAACCTCTGTATCGACGGGATATGTAGAAGCTTTTGAACAAATCGCACTTCAGATTGGCGCAGATGCGGAAAATCGTATGGCAATCAAACTTGCTGTTATTTCCAGCCATGCATTGGGAGTAGATAAAGTCAATGTATGTACGGAACAAGGTGCTGATGAAGCAATTACTATTTTTCATGCTGCGAAAGCTCAGGTGAGTAAGCATAGAAGTCGAATGGGAGCCTATCAGAACCGATTAGAGCATACGGTGAAAAATCTGGATAATGTAGTGGAAAACACAACAGCAGCAGAATCCCAGCTTCGTGATGCAGATATGGCCGCAGAAATGGTAACACATTCTAAATGCAGCATTTTGGCGCAAGCAGGAGAATCGATGATTGCACAGGCGAATCAGTTAAAGCAAGGCGTACTGTCCTTGATTGCATGATTGGATATTGTATCAAAAAGTAAGCCATATGGTTTGGCAAATAGTTTGTAAAAAAGGAAAAGCAGGCAAAAATCCTACAAGGTCACATAAATGGTGGCTCCTGTAGGATTTTTGTATGAAGAAATGAGTATGGTGGCTTCCTGATAGTTTTCTATTTTTTACAAAAATTACAAAAAAATAAATAATAAACTTAATATTCAGAAAATAACTGCCGATATACATAACGTAGAAATTATTTACATAAGGAATAGGCATAAGAAGTTTACCTATCATAAATAATAAGGGGACATAACACTCAGGCATAGGAAGGAAAAGAAAGAAAAAGAAATGCTGCGTGTTAAACAAAAAAGAGGGGAGTATCGAATATGGTAGTACAACACAACCTACAGGCGATGAATGCCAACAGAATGTTAGGAATTACAACAAATCAAGCATCAAAATCAACAGAGAAGTTGTCTTCAGGTTACAGAATTAACAGAGCAGCAGATGATGCAGCCGGACTTGCTATTTCTGAAAAAATGAGAAAGCAGATCAGAGGTCTTGATCAGGCATCTGCAAA
>CAMBAN010000133.1 GCA_945864145.1 uncultured Lachnospiraceae bacterium
ATTTCACTTACAGAACCGTAGAACAGATTCAGCTCATAGTTTGGGTATTCGCTTGAAAATTGTTCTAATAGATCTGCAATAGAATCTATGATTACAGGTGTTTCAAATCCAATCCTGAGCTTAGAACCTGAAATAAGTTTTTGGGATTGATTTTCCTCGAGAAATCTATCCAGCTTTTCTATAAGAAAATAACCATAAATAAATACTACCAACACCACTATAAGTAAAGCAAAGTCTTTCATATCACCAACTTCTTTCAAAAATTAAATATGAAAACATTTTTGAATATGTTTCGTCTCCCCGAGAACAAGCATGGTACTGTCCTTTAACAACTGCGTATCGGAAGTTATTTTCAAATTCATAATATCATTTGTTTTCAGTGCCATAATATTGATGTTATATTTTTTTCGTATATCCAACTGACCGATTGTTTTTCCTATCCATTCTCCCGGTATAGATATTTCAAAGATTGCATGTTCTTCATCTAGTTCTATGTAATCGAAAATATGATCAGCACTATAACGGATCGCAACCCAATCGGCAAGCTGCCTTTCGGGATAAACAATTTCATCTGCGCCGTTTCGTAAAAGAAATTTTGCATGAACATCACGAGCGGCACGAGACACCACCATTCTTGCACCGAGTTCCTTCAAAAGGGACGTTACTTCCAATGAATTCTGAAAGTTATCTCCGATTGCCACAATACAAACATCAAAATTTCCAACACCAAGCGAACTTAAAAAATCCTCATTAGTCGCATCCCCAATCTGAGCGTTGGTTACAAAGGGAAGTACAGCATCAACTCGAGTATCTTCTTTATCTACCGCCATCACCTGATGATGCAATTCATCTAATTTTATAGCGATATGCCGTCCGAATCTTCCCAGACCGATAAGTAATATTGATTTCATTTTTTATTCTCCTTAACCTACTGTAATTTTTTCCTTAGGATATTTTGAACCGTTAGGCTTTTTTTCAGAAACGGTGGCAAAAATTAAGGTCAATCCTCCCACTCTGCCAAAAAACATCAGGCAAATCAAGATTATATGGGAAACAAGCCCCAGGTCAGGAGTTATTCCCAACGATAACCCTACCGTCCCGATTGCCGACGCCGTCTCAAACAAAGCGGTCATAAGTGGAATATCTTCTGTGCTGCTAATTACCATTCCTCCAACAAGGAATAAAACGATATACATCAAAAAAATCGTAGCTGCATATCTGATAGTGTCATCCGGAATTTGTCTGCCAAAAAAATGAGTGTGTTCCTTTTTTCTAAATACAGATAATGCCGATGAAACGAGAACTGCAAGAGTTGTCGTTTTCATACCACCTGCAGTGGAACCGGGCGAGCCACCGATGAGCATCAGCATAATGATAAGCATTTGCCCAACTTCACTGAGTAAAGTCAAATCTGCCGTATTGAATCCTGCTGTTCTCGGCGTAACGGATTGAAACAAAGAAACCCATACTCTTTCTGTAAGAGGCACATTTGAAAATTCAAAATAAAAAAAATAAAGAGCCGGTAAGAATATCAATATTCCTGTTACCATAAAAATCACCTTGCTTTGCATCCGGTATTTTTTTAAATGCCATTTACGATTCTTTATATCCTCCCAGGTAAGGAATCCAATACCTCCTGCAATAATCAGCATCATAATTACAAGATTTACAATCGGCTGTACAGAATAAGAGGTCAACGAGGAAAAAGGGGTTCTTATACCGATTAGATCAAATCCTGCATTGCAAAAAGCAGAAATAGAATGGAACAGTGAATACCATATTCCTTTCCAAAACCCAAAGTCCCTGCAAAAAACAGGGGCTAAAAGAGCTGCACCAATGATTTCGATAAGAATAGTAGTCCGAATAATAAATTGCGTTCTCCGCACAATACCACCCACCGTTGGAGCCGAAATTGCCTCTTGCATGGTACTTCGCTGCATCAACCCGATTTTGCGTCCGGAAACAACAGCAATCGCAATAGCAATCGTAATAATTCCCATACCTCCGATTTGAATCAGCAGTAAAATAACTCCTTGGCCAAATAAAGACCAGTAGGTTGCCGTATCATTAATAACCAGTCCCGTCACACAAACCGCAGAAGTTGCGGTAAACAAAGCATCCAAAAAGGAGGTACACTGACCGCTTTTTGTAGCAATCGGCAGCATCAAAAGCAGACTGCCTAAGAGAATCACGGATAAAAACCCTAAACTAATCACTTGAAATGATGTTATATGTCGATGTCTTGATCTGTTTGTCTGTTGCATAACTATATCCCCATAATCTTAATCTCTTTTTATATTTCCTTTATTCTATCTTTATTTGTATTAAATGGGCGTAAGTAAGTTTGTTTTGAAATTAAGATTGTATAAAGATGAGCAGAAGTTTGAAATCTTTTGCTCATCTTTTGAGAGCACTCGTTACAGGATACCGTCTAACAAATTGACTTTCAGAACATTTACTGTTTTCTCTCCAAAAACACCTAAAAATCTACTGTCGGATTTGGTAATATATCGATCCGCAGATTTGTTTTGGGCAGTTTTATGAAGGGAGTTAACACCCTCAATGTCCGCTTTTGCAGTTTCAATGTCCACTTTACGTTTCAATAACATTCTAAAAATTCTTCCAACAACGCTCTTTTAAGAATGCGCCAATGACTTCTAGTGGCTCACCTTCATAATATTGCACCAATAACTTCTTAAATTCCGGTACATCCTTTTCCGGTATAACTAAAAATCCCATACCATGTGCAATCAGATAATGATTGGCAAAAATAACCGATGCTCGCTTATTTCCATCTTTGAACACCTGCGTTTTCATACAGTACATACATAACTCAATCGCTATCTCTATTGGCTCTTTATCCTGAATTCTAATTTCATCTATTCGCTCGATAACCACTGTTTCAATAGGTAATGGTGGTACATAGCTTGTTCCGCCTATCTGCACAGGAATACCACGAATACGACCTCCATCATAAAAGAAACCTTCATTAACCAACTTTGCAATATGACAAAGCATATGATAATTACTTTCACTCTGAATCACATCTCTATCTAAGATAAATTCCCAGGCGTGTTTCAAATTAAGAATCTTCTGCACATCCGTAGCCGATACCCCATGGACTTGTCCATTCTCGATAATATCCTCCGTTTGCGGAAATGTCGTTGCGACACCTTCTAACACTGCCTGATCATAAATGTTCGCTTTCATATTTGCTCTGGCAAAATCCAAATTTTGTAATACTCTCGCTGAAAGTTCTTTATCTTCGTAACCAAGTGCCGCTAAATCTTTATTGATTTTACGAATGGCTTTATTTAAATCTTTGCGTTCCTTGGCATTACGCAAAAGCAACTGATATAGTTCATCTGAATATACGTCTACATAAGTAGAGGTCAATTTACCTGCTACTCGCTTACGCATATACAAGTATTTTGAACCATTTGATTCCTTAATTTCCGGATTTCCATCATATGGCATCAGATTAAGCCTCGCCTGTATATCCGCTTTTTGCTGTAATAATTCTTGAATTTCTGAATAATTTGGCCCGGGTCGTTTCACCTCCCTCTTTTTAGGGAACTTTTATTCTATATATTATATTAAAAAGTTCCCTAATTATCAAGAATTATTTAGGGAACTTTTTGACATGTTGTTTGTCACAAAAGTTCCCTATTATTAAATTTAGTGCACCAAAAGGATTGCTATACAAATAAACATAACAAAAAATTTAACCTTACCGCATTACTTCTTAATATCTTGTGCTTTTAGTAATCTGATTCCACTCTTGCTAGAGTACTCCCGTACCCTATCTCTAAAATCTAAATTTCGCTCTATATTCCTTCCCATAACAATCGCACGTGGCTTTACTAAAAAATCAAATTTTTTACCATTTTCTCCTTCTTCTAATTCTGAAAAATCAGAAAATAGTCTCCACTCAACTTCACTACTGTACGGAATTCTCTCTTTCGTCAAACAAGAAAATAAGAATTTCAAATACTCTGGTTCCGAATTATCTATAAAATTATATTCTTTCGATGTGAACCATATATCCTTTTGTTTCTTTCTATTATCAACATATCTAACAGGATAGAACTTTAACTCCGAAGGCAATGACAAAAAAATATCATTCAAATTATACACCAAACAAATTCCTTCCGAATCCAGCGCATAGTTCTTCCACATAAACTCATCATATCTTTCACTAAAGCACGCTACAAGTGCTTGGTCTCTTATTTTATTTCTTAAATTTTCAAAACGAGCATTTTTATTTAATTGCTCTATTACGTCATTATAAAACTTATCATACGCCAATTCTCTTGGAGAATTTCTATTTTGAGGCCTAATTGTATGGCCACATACCTCAAGCAATTTTAATTCTGGGCACTTCGCTACAATCCCTAACAGATACATACTTTTAAACGAGTATAGAACATCTGTGTAACACCATTCTATTTTCTGGTCTCCTGCATCTACGATTATTTCACCCCAAAGTTTCTTTGTTTTTTCTTCATTCAGTTTTTCAACACACACTTTTCTGGTAAGCATTTCTCGAACACGAATATTATTCTTAATACACGAAATCACTGCAACATCCGCCGGCAACCATCGAACACTATCCAACTTATCTATAGTAAGCCACTTTGCATCCTCAGCTTCTTTTAACACAATTTGGCCGCATATAATTTCTGCCCAAAAGCAATCCATCGAAAGATGAAATGTAGGGTAATCATACTCAATCACTTTCTGTATTTCCTCTCATCAAAGCTTCCTTAACAGCAGATGTGCTATTAGGCAGATATTCATTTCGAGCCACTATATCCCAGCCAGCATTTCTTAATTGCTTATCAATTTTTACACGAGCTTTTTCTTCCGGTAACAAAGGCACACTCTTCCTTTCTAATCCATTCTCACATACCAGGTGTCCCAAAATCAGGACTTGACATACTTCCCTGACTTAATTCTTTTATCTGCCGGTTTCACAGCATCCTTTGGAATGGCCCATGTATTACCGAATTTCATAGCCCCATCTATCATTCCTTCGTTAATCTATACATATTTCTGCGTACAGCCCATTACCTCTCCGCGTACAAAATTCCATAAAAATAACCTTTCAGCGCACTTATTGTAAGCTACGCCAAAAGGTTTATTTTCACTACACCCGTATTCTATTTTTCGATTAACGCACATATTTAACAGGCTTATTTTTTTAATATGTTCTAGCCAATATAGTCCTCAAACCCGCTTAAACTGGGCATTTCTTAGAGAGGAGACAAACAGTCTCCACATGTGTCGTGTGCGCGAACTGATCAAACGCCTGCACCTTCTTCAGCTCATATCCCCCATCCACAAGAATCCGTAAATCCCTTGCGAGTGTCGCAGAATCACAGCTTACATACACGATCCGCTCCGGTTTCATTGCAAGCATCGTGGACAGACACTGTTCGTCACAGCCCTTGCGTGGCGGATCCACTACACTAACATCCGGATGACGCATTTCCTCATCGCCTGCGGATTTCTCATAAAACTCTGGCAGAACTTCTTCTGCTTTTCCAACAAAAAATTGCGCATTGGTAATTCCATTCAGTCTGGCATTATTTTTTGCATCCTCGATTGCCTGCGGTACAATCTCCACGCCATAGACCTGTCTGGCCTTCTGGGATAGAAAAAGAGAAATTGTTCCGATTCCACAATAGAGATCCCACACGGATTCTTTTCCGGTGAGCTGCGCAAATTCCAACGCTGTACTGTATAACTTCTCTGTCTGCACCGGATTTACCTGATAAAAAGACTGCGGCGAAATATGATACGCTATCGCTGTATCAGTCAAAGAAAAATCCTGTGTATTGCGCAAGTGAATGTAATCCGTGATATAAGGCATTCCCCAGATACACTGTGTCTCTTTTCCAAGAATGACATTCGTTTTCTCCAGATTGCTGTTTATGGATATGGAAGTCATACCTTCAATCTGACGCAAAGCTTCCACAAGTGCTTCCTTCTGTAGCAGCTTGTTCGCATTAATGATCAGACAGACCATAATTTCCTTTGTCGTAAATCCATAACGTATTAAAATATGCCGTACAACACCTTTTCCTGTGTTCTCATCGTAGGCTGGAATCTGATAATCCGACATCCATTGCATGACAGCTGCAAGAATTGGTTCGTTTTCTTTTACACCAAGCAGACAGTCTTTGACTGGAATGATCTGATGGCTTCTTGCTGCATAAAACCCCATAACAAGATTTCCCGCCTTGTCATAACCTACCGGAAATTGTGCCTTGTTGCGGTATCGGTACGGATACTCCATACCGACAACCGGAAGCATAACTGCATCCACTTCCTCTTCTGCAAATCCACCGATACGCATCAGATTATTTTTGACTTTCTGTTTCTTAAAAGCAAGCTG
>CAMBAN010000134.1 GCA_945864145.1 uncultured Lachnospiraceae bacterium
GGCACTTCCATTAATGATTACAATTTTCATGCGTGTATCCTCCAACTTCCGATTTCATGATATCATTTCTAATACAGATTTTACCGTATTTTTCAGATTCAGTCCATCTTTTAATCCCAGTCGATAGAAAAATTCTTCTGTTTCTGCTCCACTGCTAAAAATTGCATTACAGTATTCCGTAATCACTTCTTCCTGTTCTTGGGATAACGTTTCCAGTAATTTCTGGTATTTCTTATCAATCTCACTTACTGGCTCTTTATCCTGCTTTAACTTCCATTCTGAATATGCTTTCCCCATATGCTCTGTAATTGTCAGATTCACAAATTCCTGCACTTCCTCGGATATGGTGCTCGCAGATTCCTGTTTATCTTTCTTTTTATCATTTGATTTTTCAAGTGTCGTGTCATCAATATAACGAATGATTTCTCGAATATTTGACTTCATCGACTGCAGATATCCTTTCATCAGCACAGCTACTTTTCTAGCATCCGATTTTTCGGTTTCTTTTTCCAGCATATAAAACTCTTCCAGTTCTTTCAGAATATCCATCCCTGCTTTCATCTGAAATTCCACCTCAAGCAAATCATCCATCACTTTATATAATTCTTCCATTGTTTATTTCTGCCTTTCCATATAGCGCCACTATATTTTCCACAATCATCCAAAAATAAATTCCTGTAATCCACATTTCACAACTTCAATTACTGCAACTATCCCCATACCGATATGTGGGAGTAGAACAAACACTACTGTCGTAATAATCGCTGATTTCATTGTCCAGTCCGTACTGATTCCAAACCCAATACTCAAAACTTCTGTCACAACAGAGATTCCGGCTATCAGATAGCAGAATCCAGCAGATAACCCAACCAGGAACACCAGCACAATATTCACCGCTGCAAGTACCAGCCAAACAGGAGCTGCAATAATTCGAAATGGCAGTTTTATCATAAATCTCAACATAATTCTTCCTCCTACTTTGTGCCCAGTGGACACAAGGTTATTTTAGCATATCTGCCAGATATGACTATCTCTTTTTAAACTTCGTGCCCAGTGGGCACAAAGTTCTTACCTGTCTGGAATATCCTTCCCCCAGTACATGTCATGTCGAACTTCAGCATCATAAAACTGATTGATTGTTGCAGGAGCGTTATACAATACCGTCAGCATATACTGCCGGATATTCTTCACTTTGCTTGTACTCCTGTCAAGACTGAAAAACACATACTGGATGTGTTCATACCCGACTTTGAGCAAACGGCTCTTGACCACTTGTGTAGGCACAGCTTCCCCATTGATCTGTTGATATGTCTTTGTCGAACATATTGCATCCAGCATCAGCTCTACCAGCTCTTCTACTCGTCCAGTTCCATAGCTCTGACAAAGGATCTCATATTCGATATTATCATGAATTAACTGTCGATACTCATTTCTCTCCTGTATCCTATCTCTCCCTTTCTCTTGTTCAGATAGATATTGATAAGATTCATTCTCACTAAATTCAGTATAATTATATTCAGTATTATTACAGTTTGTTTTTGAAACTTCTTGAAGTTTGTTTTCTAAACTTCTTGAAGTTTGTTTTTCAAACTCCTTGAAGTTTGTTTTTGAAACTTCTTGAAGTTTATTTTTCAAACTTCCTGAAGTTTGTTTTTCAAACTTCTGTGTATTTACGGGCTTTTCCGGCTCTTTTTTCGCATATTCTTCTATTTCTGTCTCTGTATTTTCTTTTCTCTCTGCTACATTTTCCGGTGTTTCTTCCGAATCAAAGATTGCTGGCTCATCTGGATATTCTGTCAGGCTGAAATTTTTCACGTAAATAACATTTGTTTTTCCAAGTCCGATTCGCCTCTTCTCAATCAATCCAATCCCTTTTTCCTGATCCAGCTCTTTTAGACAATTCACAGCCTTATTCCTGCCACAGTTAAGCATTTCCATAATCTCTTCCACCGAAAAGAAAATATATGCCCTGTCCTCTTCATCAAACCACCGGTTCTTGATGGACAGTGACATCCGGTCTAACATCAGTCCGTACAGCACCTTTGCTTCGCAGGAGAGATTTTTAAAATATTCACTTGTAAACAGCAGTTTGGGAATACGATAAAAACTGTACATATCGCATTCCATTCCTTGAAAATAATGGAATGTTGCTCTTATACTCATGACACATCCCTCCCTTCGTACTTATCAATGATTCTGATTGCTCCATTCCTCCAAAAGCTGACATATAACAGTCCGTATCTTCTGTTCATCATACTCTGGAGGAAAATACTTCTTAATTTCATCCTGTTTTAATGTTACCGTTGTTTTCTTTTTACGCTCTCCTATAACCAGGAGCCGCACAATCTCTTTTGTCAGCGTTTTTTCTTCTCGATGTTGCCTTATTTTTTTTGCCTGTTCCAGACTTGGATATTTTCCGGTACTCTCATGCACTTCCTCCACCATCTCCTGTTCTGGAACCGTAAGGTAGGAAAGCTCTACACCTACCTGCAATCCGATCACATCACGATCTACTGCGTTTAATAGGTCATTCATCAGATAAGTAAGCCGGATATAGCGATACACCTGCCTTGCACTGTCATTTGCGTTCTTTCCAATGTCTTTCGCACTGATACCGCCTGATGTTCCCTGATGATTCATTGCTTCCATCTTCATACGGTAAGCAAATGCCTTTTCACTTGGGAGTATATTAGGTCTCTGCAGATTGCTGTCTACCATCGCACGGACAGCTGTATCTTGATCCATATTTCTGATAATAACCGGAACCTCTTTAAGACCAGCAAGTTGTGCCGCATGTCTCCTTCTGTGACCGGCGATGATTTCATATTCACCATCACCCAGCGGTCGTACCAGTAATGCTGTAAGAATTCCCTCTTCTTTCACACTTTCCACCAGTTCCGCCATTGCCTCATCATCATTTACTTGAAATGGATGGTTCTCGAAAGAATGTAAATGCTCAAGTGAAACCTGCTGGATATCGTTCGTTTCTTCTCCTCCTCCAAGTAATTCATCATAAGATGTCAGTTTTATCTTCGATGCACTTCTACCTTTCATCCAAAAGCACCTCCTGTGTCATCTGCCAATATGCAGCCGCTACTTTTCCTTTTGGATCATGCTCAAATATGCTGATTCCTTCCGCACTGATTTCAGCTGCTCGTACTGAAAATGGAATACTCTGTGGAAAAATCTTAATCTGGTTTCCATATGTATCAAAAATCAGATCAGATATATCTCTTGCATAGTTCGTTCGGTTATCCACCATTGTGATCAATATACCTCCAATTTTCAGTTGTTTGTTAAGCTGTCTTCGCACCTTTCCTATCGTCCGTATCAGCTGTTCTAGACCCTTTACAGGAAGATAAGCCGCCTGGACAGGTATAATAACTGCATCGACACTGGCAAGTGCATTGATCGTCAGCATTCCAAGTGATGGCATACAGTCAATCAATATATAGTCGTATTCTTCTCTCATTCTTTCTATATATTGTTTTAAGACAAGTTCCCTGCTCATAATATTTACAAGTGAAACTTCCATTCCAGAGAGTTCGATGTTTGCCGGAATCAAATCAATTCCTTCCTGGTGATGTAAAATTCCCAGTGTATTTTCAAATAGTTCATCTTCTACAATCTTTGTCAGAATAGTAGCCAGTGTGATTGGTAATTCATCTGGGTTATGATACCCAAGACTTGCTGTCATACTTCCCTGCGGATCATTGTCAATCACAAGCACTTTCTTCCCTGCTTTTGCAAGTCCGACTGCCAGATTCACGCAACTTGTTGTCTTGCCAACCCCGCCTTTTTGTGAACACAATGCCAGCACTTTACAATCCTTCATTACTTTCTCTTCCATCCTTTTTATCCTCCCATAAATAACTTGAACCTTTCAGCATCCATAATGCTGCTTCCAAAAATGCAAGATACCGTTCTGTCATACTATCAAGAACCGGTTCTGAAATAACTGGTTTTTCAGACTTCAAATCTTTTGCCACATCCTCCAAAACCAAACTCATTTCCTTCATTTCTGACCGGATAATCTCAATTGTTTCTTTCTTTCCAACAACACATACATGATTGTAAATGCATGATCGGACGATATAATCCTGTTTTTTCATTCCGCTCACTTTCACTCGTTCTTCAATTGTTGCTTTTTCATAAGAATTCACCCGAAAAGAAATGGTCGTTGTGTTGTGTTTTCCATGTCTGTCACCAGCCATCGCTTATTCCTCCTCTTCCTCATGTTTCTTATCTAGCAAACCTGCTAATTTACTCTGTGTAGACGGATACAGATGTGAATAAGTGTTCAACGTGGTTTCCACCTTTTCATGTCCAAGGCGTTCTGCAATCTCCAATGGAGCCACCCCCATATCAACCAGCATACTGGCATGGGAATGGCGGAGATCATGAAGTCGTATCCGCTTTACACCAGACCGCTCGATTCCGGTAGCCATACAATGTTCCATATGCGATTTGGTAAACCGAAAAAGTCTTTCCTTTTTCATAATTCCATACAAATGACTGCAATACTCCCGAAATTCCTCTGCAAGAAAATCCGGCATCGTAATCACACGGATACTCTTTGGAGTTTTCGGCTGCGTGATCATATCCTTTCCTTTCAGTCTCTGATAAGATTTATTGATTGATATGGTTTTCTCTTCAAGATTGATGTCATTATAAGTAAGTGCAAGCAATTCACCGATACGCATTCCGGTCCAGTACAACAAAAGAAACGCCATTCTTGTCTCCGGCTTATCACTTACTGTTTCCAGAAAAGCATTGAACTCTTCCTGCATCCAGAAGTCCTTCGGTTCTCCTTTACTCTTGCCAATCGCTCCTGCCTTCCTGCAGGGATTATCCTGCAGGTTATAATACCGCATTGCATAATTGAAGATTGCAGTCAGCTGGCAGTTCACTGTTTTCAGATAAGTAGGAGAATATCCTTTTCCATTCTTATCCTTATACGTCAGCAACTCATTCTGCCATGCACGGACGTCTGCCACCGTAATTTCACTGAGAATCTTCTTTTCAAAATAAGGCTTGATTTTCAGGTCAATAATATATCGCTTCGTGTACATAGTGTTTTCTCTGAGACGGACATCCATATCTTTGTAATAAATCTCCAGAAAATTTCCAAATTCAATATCCACACCCTGGCTCTGCTGTTGCAGGAAATCTCTTTCCCATTCCTTAGCTTCACCCTTGGTCCTGAATCCTCTTTTCTGTTTTCTTTTCCGATTTCCCTGCCAGTCTTTGTAATAGACCTGTACTTTCCAGTTTTTTCCTTCTTTGTAAACCCCCATTGCTAATCCTCGACTTTCATGCCATAAATCTTTTCTGCCAGGAATTTCGTAGAGATTTTTCCAGCTACTACAATATAGCCTTTTGCCTTCAATTCTTTGTTGTATTCTCGCATCAGACTATATGCATAAGTTTTTGAAACTCCAAGAATTGCACACACATCATCCACATCCATATACATTTTTTCCTGCATCATACTCATACCGCTTTATCCTCCTTCAAATACTGCTCAACATGTTCCAGACCATAGATCTTGTCCTCTACATAGCGGGTTGGCACCCGACCGAGAATCACATAATAGTTCTTGCTTGCCAGATCGGCATTCATTCTTTCCACTACCCGGTAAGCAAACGAAACTGATAATCCAAAGAGTTCTGCAATGTCTTCCACTGATAAATACATTTTTCTCTTACGCATGAAACCATTCCTTTCCCTCTTCCTGTGGAATCTCACAAGTATCTTCTACTCCGTAGAAACGCTTCACAAAATACTTTGTCGGAACTTTTCCTCTAAGCGTCAGGTAGCCCTGTTCTTCCAGTTCCTTGTTCAGATTTCCGATGATTTCATAAGCCGATGTCTGTTTTACTTCCAGAAGTTCACATATATCGGCTGCCTTTAAAAATAATTTATTCTGCATAATCAGTACCTCCTGTGTTTTGAATATTTATCTCTTCATATACTCTGTACTGGCAGATGCAAAATCGGACATCATTTTCCGAAATTTATCAAATTTTCTTGTTTTTTAATTCTCCATCAGTGTGATTACTGTGTCATGGAGTTTAAGCTCATCGAAAGTAAAGAACCTTTCTGTGGTATCTGTTTTCTAAATGCAGGCAACAAAAAAACAGTCTGCCTTGACGAAAATCACTTCAATCAAAACAAACTGTTCTTCATATTTACTCTAATTTTATTTTATGAGAATAACCGATTTCACGAAATTTGCAGGTGAATCTGGAATATAAACAAGAGAAAAAAATAATTTTTAAACTCCATTTGCACTCCATTTGGTCTTTTCGACACCCCGCAAAGCCTTTATTTATGGGCTTTTCCGCGATTTTTCAAGCTACTCAAACTC
>CAMBAN010000135.1 GCA_945864145.1 uncultured Lachnospiraceae bacterium
TTGTCAAGTCATCCTTGAGCTACTATAATGCGTGAGGAGTGTGGCTACTGTTGGACTTTAAAAAAAAGATTTTAGTTGTTGATGATAAGGGTATGAACCGTTATATGCTGGGAGGCATATTTAAAGATCAATACGAAATTGTAGAAGCGAATAATGGTGAAAATGCAATAAAAATGATTGAAGAACAATACCATGATTTTGCGGTAATTTTGCTGGATATTATCATGCCGGGAATAGATGGCTTTGGGGTATTGGAATATTTGAAAGAACATGATATGCTAGATGTGGTTCCTGTTGTGATTGTTACAGACGATTCATCAGAGCAAACAAGCGTAAGGGCATTTGAATATCGTGTGGCGGATATGGTCATAAAACCATTTGAACCGCGTATTATCAAAAGACGAGTACAGAATATTATTGAATTATATGCCTATCGTTTAAAATACGGAAGATAACTTTTTGAGTTATCTTCCTGATTTATTTGGAGGTAGACTTTTATGTCAGAAGAACAATTTAACAGAAAAATTTGTGTGATAGGTGTAGCCGGTGGTTCTGCTTCGGGAAAAACCACCATAATTAATAAAGTAAAGGATTATTTTGGAAATGACATTGCGGTTCTGAGTCATGATAGCTATTATAAGGCACATGACAATATGCCGTTCGAAGAAAGAAGCAAGCTGAATTATGACCATCCGGATTCTTTTGAGACAGAAAGAATGGCGGACGATGTCAGGAAATTGATTAAGGGATATCCAATAGAGATGCCAGTTTATGATTATTGCATACATAATAGAGCGAAGGAAACGGTAAGGGTAGAACCTAAGCCGGTTATCATTTTAGAAGGTATTCTTATTTTAGAGAATCGTGAATTAAGAGATTTGATGGATATTAAAATCTTTGTAGATACAGATGCAGATGAACGTCTCATTCGCAGAATACAAAGAGACATGGTAGAAAGAGGAAGAAGCATTGAGTCAATTGTGCAACAGTATTGTGATACAGTAAAACCAATGCATGAGGAATTTATTGAACCATCCAAGAAATATGCGGATATTATTATTCCAAGAGGTGGGGAAAATGCACCGGGTATTGATATGCTGACTACCTATCTGACAAAGATGTTGAATGCATAGAATGTAAACATAGAAATAGACTTCCTGAATAAAGTGAGGTTATGAATATGGCAAATATATTTGATTACTTAACCTGGAGAGGGGATATTTCCTTAAAAGAGGACCCGTTTAATGAAGTAGACAGTCTCGTATTAGCATGGCTTTCCTATGTGAATTTGGATGATATTATGCCGGGCGGCATTTGTAATCAAACAATGACAATAGAAGAGGCTGGAAGAATTTTCTTTGAACATAATGATTTGGAAGAACGATTAAAGGGATTTTCTTTGACAAAAACTTCGGCATTACTTTTTCATGAACTGATTCATTGTCCTCGTTTTTCACGGATGAAAATCATGAACTATGTGAATCATATCAGCGAAGAATTGCAGCAACAGTTTTCTGCAATGACAATTGAAGTAGATAAAGATACACTGTATGTTGCATTTAGAGGTACAGATGATACGATTGTGGGATGGCGTGAGGACTTTAATATGAGCTTTTTACCTATCGTGCCATCACAGACAGAAGCAGCAGCCTATTTGGCAGAGTCGGTAAAGAACAGACCGGAAAAGCTGATTTTAGGGGGACATTCTAAGGGAGGTAATCTTGCTGTATATGCTGCAATTCATGCACCACAGGAGATTAAGGATAGAATTATTCAAGTATATAATAATGATGGTCCGGGATTTTTACACAATGTTTTGGATTCAGAGGAGTATAAAGAAATGCTTCCCAGAATAAAGACAATCGTTCCGGAGTCTTCAATTGTTGGTATGCTTCTTGGACATGAAGAAGAGTATGAAATTGTAAAGAGTACTCAAAAAGGCATTATGCAACATGATGCAGGAAGCTGGGAAATTATTAGAAATGAATTTGTGTATTTAGACTCTTTATCAAACTCCAGTAAGTTTTTAAACCATTCCTTTAAAAAATGGGTATCTGGTCTGGATGAAGAACAGCGAAAAGTTTTTGTAGATGGGTTGTTTCAGATGTTGGAGGCAGCAGGAGCAAAAACAACAGGAGAGTTGTATGCATCTGGATGGAAAAGCGTTAGTAGCGCGATAAAAGCTTTTAGCGGTATGGACCTGGAAATGAAACAAAAACTGATGCTTATTACAAAATCACTTTTTGATATTATAAATCAGAATATGAAGGTTGCTTTACGTATCAGTAAGGCACCGACAATTGGTATGTCTGCGACAGATGAAATGAATTATAAATAGGGATACTTTTATTATGAACGAGGAATTGCTGAAACAGTTAAAAATCATTACACCGGAGGAACAGGAAATCTTAAATGGAAGAGCGGAAATCAATGGTTCTATTTATGGTTGCGAAGATAGTTTGATTTTTGACAGTAAAAAATTGCTGACGCGAAATAAATTGATAACAGTAAGACCTCATACCAGATTTGTACATTTTCCAAAGCATACGCATAATTACGTAGAAGTAATCTATATGTGTTCCGGGCAGACGAGACACCTCATCAACGAGGAAGAGGTCATTTTGAAACAAGGTGAGCTGCTGTTTTTGGGACAAAATTCGATTCAGGAAATTGATGCAGCAGGAGAAAATGACATAGGTGTCAATTTTATTATTCTGCCGGCATTTTTTGATGAAGCTTTAAAAATGATAGGGCAGGAGGAAAATCCTCTCAGAGATTTTATTGTAGAATGTCTGAAAGGTAGTGATAGCGGAAAAATCGGTTATCTGCATTTTAAGGTGGCTGATATTTTACCAATACAAAATCTTTTGGAAAATCTCATTTGGACAATTGTCAATAACCAACAGAATAAAAGAAGTATCAATCAGATTACCATGGGTCTTCTGTTTTTGCAGTTGATGAATTATACAGAGAAAATCGTAGTAGGTAAAAATGCAACGAATGAAGATTTGATACTCACTGTGCTACGCTTTGTGGAGGAAAATTACAAGGATGGAGAACTCACTGCATTGGCAGAAGCATTGCATTATGACGTATACTGGATGAGTAAAATGATTAAGAAAAAAACGGGAAAAACTTATACAGAGCTGTTACAGAAAAAACGCATTCAGCAAGCGACCTATTATCTGAAGAACACAGACATGTCTGTGGCAGAGATAGGAAATGCAGTAGGGTATGATAATTTAAGCTATTTCCATAAAATATTTCAAAAACAGATGGGGCTCTCTCCTAAAAAATATAGACAACAGGTTAATAATTAGGTCATTGTTATGTTTAAGAAGTGCAAATAAGGACACTTTTTTTGACAAAACAAAGACCTTTTTTTATTGGTTGAAATACAGTAATATCATATTATGACAACAACGTAATTTTGGGGGTTACATATGGCAAACTATTATTTAGGGATTGATATAGGTGCATCCAGCGGCAGACATATCCTGGCTCATATGGAAAATGGGAAAATGGTTTTGGAAGAAATTCATCGTTTTCCTAATGGTATGAGTAAGAAAAATGGGACACTTTGCTGGGATACAGAGGCTTTATTTTCGGAAATCAAAGCAGGGATGAAGAAGTGTGCAGAGCTTGGAAAAATTCCGGTTAGTGTAGGAATTGATACCTGGGCAGTAGATTTTGTGTTACTGGATGAAGAGGATAAAGTCATTGGTGATACGGTAGGATATCGAGACAGCAGAACACAGGGAATGGATGAAAAGGTATATGAGACGATTCCACTAAAAGAGTTGTATCATAAAACCGGTATTCAGAAACAAATGTTTAATACCATTTATCAGTTGATGGCTGTAAAGGAAAAACATCCGGAACAGTTAGAAAAAGCAAAGACCTTTTTAATGATTCCTGATTATTTTCATTTCCTACTATGCGGTAAAAAGTGTGTGGAATATACCAATGCAACAACAACGCAGCTTGTCAGTCCGGTAACAAAGGTATGGGATATGGGATTAATTTCTTCTTTGGGTTATCCAATGGAGATTTTTCCACAAATCAGGATGGCAGGTACCGTGCTTGGAGATTTGACACCGGAGATTGCAAAGGAGGTCGGTTTCACATGTAAGGTGGTGCTTCCGGCAACACACGACACAGGCTCAGCCGTTTTAGCAGTACCTTCAAATGAAGAGGATACTTTGTATATCAGCTCTGGTACTTGGTCTTTGATGGGAGTAGAACGAAAAGAGGCGGACTGTTCTGATGCAAGTATGGCATGTAATTTCACAAATGAAGGTGGATTTGACTATCGTTTCCGCTATCTGAAAAACATCATGGGACTTTGGATGATTCAGTCTGTAAGAAAAGAAATTGCACCGGAGCAAAGCTTTGGAGAAATTTGCGACAAAGCATCTAAAACAAGTATTCATTCTTTAGTAGACTGTAACGCAGACCGTTTCCTTGCACCGGATAATATGACAGAAGAGGTGTGCAAAGCTTGTAAAGAGAGCGGACAGCAAGTACCGGATGGTATTGCAGAGGTGGCAGCAGTTATTTATAACAGTCTTGCAAAGTGCTATGCAGATACGATTACAGAAATAGAAAAAATGACAGGAGTATCATATAAATGCATTCATGTAGTGGGCGGTGGAGCCAATGCTGCTTACTTAAATGAACTGACTGCAAAGGCAACAAAAAGAACTGTATATGCGGGACCAACAGAGGCAACGGCGATTGGAAACCTGACAGCACAAATGATGGCCGCAAAGGAACTGACAAGCTTGTCACAAGCAAGAAAAACAATTTTTGATTCATTTGATATTATGACTTATCAACCAGAATAAATAAAAACAGGAGGATTTCAAAATGACACAAAAGGAAAGATATGCAGCAGCAAAAGAAATGTATGCAAATATTGGGGTAGATACAGACGCTGCTATTGCGAAGTTAAAAACCATTCCGGTTTCTTTACATTGCTGGCAGGGCGATGATGTAACAGGTTTTGACCATGATGGACCTTTGACCGGTGGTATCCAGACAACCGGAAATTACCCGGGAAAGGCAAGAACACCGGAAGAATTGATGGCTGACATTGATATGGTTATTAAAAATACACCTGGCAGGAAGAAACTGAATCTTCATGCAAGCTATGCTATTTTTGAGGATGGAGAGTTTGCAGATAGAGATAAGCTTGAACCAAAGCACTTTGCAAAATGGGTAGCCTTTGCCAAGGAGAGAAATATGGGTATCGACTTCAATCCTACTTTCTTTTCCCATCCAAAAATGAAGGACGGTTTAACGCTTTCCAGTCCTGATGATGAGATTAGAAATTTCTGGATTGAGCATGGCAAGGCTTGTATCAGAATATCACAGTATTTTGCAGAAGAAACAGGTATTCCTTGTGTTATGAATATCTGGACAGGAGATGGTACAAAGGATATCCCGGCTGACCGTTTGGGACCAAGAGAAAGATATAAACAGGCAATTGAAGAAATTATTGCAGAACCACATGATCCGAAGCTTGTAAAACCATGTGTAGAGTCAAAAGTATTTGGTATCGGTGTAGAGTCTTATACGGCAGGTTCCGCAGAGTTTGCATTATCTTTTGCAGCAACACATGATGGCGTGCTTCCTTTGATGGATAATGGACATTATCATCCAACAGAGGTAGTTTCAGATAAGATTCCGGCATTACTTGCGTTCTTCCCTGAAATTGCGTTACATATTACGCGTCCTGTCAGATGGGATTCTGACCATGTTGTATTATTTGATGATGAGACAAGAGAAATGGCAAAGGAAATCGTGAGATGTGATGCGATTGACCGTGTGAATATGGCACTTGACTATTTTGATGCAAGCATCAATCGTATTTCTGCCTGGACAGTAGGCTTTAGAAGCTGGCAGAAGGCTTTGCTGCAGGCTATGTGTACACCAAATGAAAGCTTAACGAAGCTGCAAAATGAAGCAAACTGGACAGAGCTTATGGTTCGCATGGAGGAATTAAAGGTATATCCGTTCGGAGCAATCTGGGAGGAATATTGTGTACAGTGCGGCACCTCAGAAAGCGGTTGGTTCGATGAAGTGAAGAAATACGAAGCGGATGTGCTTAGTAAGAGAAAATAACAGATAAAGTGATTTTAGGAATGAAAGGACAAAAACAATGAAGGTTTTAGATGCAGAATTTGTACAAGGTTATATCAGAATGGCAAATGATGGCTGGGAGCAGGGCTGGCATGAAAGAAATGGTGGAAACCTGACCTACCGTATGAAACCGGAAGAAGTAGAAATGGTAAAGGAAAATTTCGTACCAAAGGAGTGGACACCAATCGGAACAAGCGTACCAAAGCTTGCCGGTGAA
>CAMBAN010000136.1 GCA_945864145.1 uncultured Lachnospiraceae bacterium
GTGATGTGGAAATGACTTACGCAGATGTAGATGAATTGGTAAAGGATTTTGGATTCAAACCAAGTACCTCTTTAAGAGATGGTCTTAGAAAATTTGCAGAGTGGTATAAGAGCTATTATTGCTAGAGAAAAGATGAGATAATTCGAGCCGGGAAATGCCTGTTTATGGCATTCCCCGGCTCAGTTTTTTGCTCTGCGACAGTGACCCTCTTACAATTTGGTTTGTATGTATTCTGCATAATGCATCAATTCTTCTCGTTGCTTTGCAGTCAGAGAACGATAGAGCTGCAATAGCTTTAACTCCTCTGGTACACTTTGAGAATTATATAAGAGCGAGTGTGTACTTAATTTGGAAAAATCTTCCTGAGAATCTTCATATTCCGTTGCTTCTAAAAAGCAGGAAACAGTGTCAGGAGTTAAAGTGGGGAATAAGAGAGCATCCACAGACATATGATAAAGCTTGCAAAGAGAAAGAATCGCGTCGATGGAAGGAACGATGCGACCAGTCTCGTAGTGAGAGTAGGTTTGTCGGATGACATTAATTTGTTCTGCTACTTCGGCTTGCGTCATTTTGTGAAGCTTCCTAAGCTCTTTTAAACGATTTCCAATTTCCATAAAAGCAACCAACCTTTCCTGTTTTTAAGTCAAGAATAGCTAAAATAAGTAGCACAAAGCGCTAGGAAACTTAGCAAAGCGTACAAAATGAGCGTTTTGCTATTAAGAATAGCATTTTGTATAATTTTATTTTTTTCTAAGTGTTTAAATTGCAGTTGTAATTTGGAAAATATGTGATAAAATATATTTGGGAGCATAAATTGACAGAATATTTATGCTCTTTTTATGTAACAGGAAATTGCTCGTATGTAGTGTAACCAAGAGTTTGCTTTTTTATGTGAATAAATGGAGGTTAGTAGAATGGAGATTAGAAAAATACATAAAATGAATTTTGTATTAATATGGATTTCGATTACAGCATTGGCACTCACATCAGTGTTAGCGTTTGGAGTTTCAAATACAACCTTAATTTCGATTGCTTGCTTGGTAATAGCAGGATTTATTTCGACAGTAGGCTATTGTATGAAAAATTTGAAGGATAGTTACAAGGCGTTACTGCTTGTTTTTCCGCCTGCTTTTTCTACACTCCTTTTTTCAGGTATTGTAGGAGGAAATACAATTGCTTTTATTGCCGATTTTGTGTTACTTGCGATGGTCACCGCATATTTTAATGAAAAAATCATCCTTTGGTTTGCGATTCCGTTTGTGTCTATTTCAACAATTACCGTTTTTATTTCTCCGACTATTGTGGATGGAAATCAAGATGCAGTTGGTGCATTATCTAAATTAATTCTATTTTTAGTAACTGCTGTACTCTTAAGATATGCTGTAAAACGTGGAGAAAAAATGGTACATGAGTCAGAGGAAACTCTGGTACAGATACAGCAAAGTGCAGAAATAGCAAACGGCATTGCAGCAAATTTGAATAGTACGATTAAAAAGAGCACCAAAGAAATTCATTCCTTGGATGAAGGAAGCAATACTGTACAGACTGCAGCGGATGAAATGGGACAGGTGGTGGAACATTCGGCACAATCTACGGTTGTAGTCATGGAAAAAATTACAGATGCGACAGAAGAAATTGAAAGAAATCATGAGCTGGCATTGCAATTGGACGATGGTTTCAAAAAAGTGCAACATGCAGTTTCAGATGGTAATCATGCAGTAAAAGAAGCAAAGAATGCGATAGAGAATATGGAGCAAACTGTTGTTTCTGCAAAAGAGGCTACAGAATCACTGCTAACAGAAATGGATAAAATCACTTCCATTCTTGGTGAAATTCAGTCTATCTCTTCTCAAACAAATCTGCTTTCTTTAAATGCATCTATTGAAGCAGCAAGAGCAGGAGAACATGGAAGAGGCTTTGCGGTTGTAGCAAATGAAATTCGTTCCTTGTCAGAAGAAAGTGCAAACGCATCTAACAACATCAAGGAGATTGTGCAATGGTTAGTAGATAAAACCGAAAGCATTGCAAAAGAAATTACAGCTAGTGCAGATGAAGCATCTGCCAGCGTGAAAGAAGTGGAAGGGTTACTTGCCGTATTTGAAAATATTAATGTTACAACAGAGGAAGCCAATCATTTAGTAGAACAGGAATATCAGATTATTGATAAGGTAAATGGACATTTTGCAAATATTCAGGGAGAAATGGAAAATCTGGTTGCTACTTCAGAAGAAAATGCGGCTTCTATTCAAAATATTTCACAAGCGATTACAAATCAGAATAGTTCCATCAAATATATTTCTAAAGATATAGACAGGATTTCAGAACTATCTGCAAAATTGGAAGCACATTTCACAGGTGAGAGTGCAAAAACAGAAGAATAAAAGAAAAATCCTCGTATCAATCCAACAGAATGATGCGAGGATTTTTTTAAGACATACGTGTAATAGAAAGCTTTGGCTGATTTCTTAAATCTATCAGATAATGGTCGGTTTGAATGGTTGGCTTACATAGCATATCCTTATGTATTTCTTTTACTGTACCAAGAGTACCATCACTGAGCTCGATTCGTCTACCGCAGTTGCTTTCAGCGATTTTTTCCATAATGATTCTTGTATTTTTTTCTCCATATTTATAAAAGCCTTCTTCTTCAAAAGCTTCTATTGCCTGAAAAGGAGTATAAGCAAGCCTCTGTGCCCTGGGATGCGTTAAGGCTTCATAGGTATCCACAATGCCGATGAAAAGAGCAAACGGATCTATTCTGTTTTCCTTCAAATGAGCCGGGTAACCACTGCCATCACATCTTTCGTGGTGCATAATCAGGGTACTGATGACATGAGGTGGTAACGTTTTGTTACGTAATAATTCATATCCTAAGTGGATATGATGCTGCATGAGGACAAATTCTTCCGGGGTCAGTTTATCTTGTTTCCAAATAAGTTGGTCTTGTATCTTAGTTTTTCCTATATCAAATAAAAACCCACAAATGGTAGCTGTATCACAATCCTCAGGAAAGAAGCCGCACCATTTTGCAAAATAATAAGCAATTAATCCACAATTAAAACAGTGAGTATAAGTGATTTCATGTTCATCCGGAACCATGTAATACAAAAAATCTAAAAGCTGTTCTCCACAACATAAGCTGGAAACGATGTCATCACGGATTTGTAACAGAGATTCTGCCTGCAAGTCAAGACCAGTCCCAAGATTATTCACCAGGCGGATAAAGTGTTGAAGCTTTTGTTTATAAAGAATAGAAAAATCATTAAATGCTTGAGAAGAACGCAAAATTTTATATCGGGATTCATTAACTTCTGTTAAATCTGCTAATGTGACCTGAAAAATACCATGAGATTTTAACATGGCAATATGCTCCTGCGTAAGAACTGTTAAGGAAGGTAACATATAGTTTGCATTTTTACAATAAATATCATGATAAAGCACCATGTTTGGAACAACGTTGTTGATAGAAAGTTCATACATAGAAACAGACTCCTTTCTGCAAATTTCGCTCTTTATGATACACCATATATTATATCGAAATAATTGAATGAAAAGTACATACATTTAGAAAAATCTGGAAAAATTGTTTTTGAAATATAACAAAAATATTGCATGATAAAAAAAGTTATGTTAATATCAAAAAAGAAAGTTAACATTTATTTGAAAAGAGCGGCATCTATGGAAAGTTACATCAAAAATACTCTAGGATTACGTGTAGATTTACAGGCTTGGAAAGAGAGTAGTAGTTTGCCAGAAGAATTACAGCAGGATAGAAAGTACGCGCTGCTAAAGATAGAAGGAATTGACTGTTTAGTTATTTATAAGGATGCGGATAAATTCCAATTGTCAGATTTTCAAAAGGAAAGCGAGCTCCTGCAACAATTCTGCTCCTATCACAGGGTACTATGCTTTGAACGCATTACTCCTTACCAAAGGAAGTGTCTGATTGAAAATCATCAGGCATTTATTGTGCCAGACAATCAAATATATATGCCGTTTCTGGGAATTGCGCTACAGGAGCATTTTAAAGCACCAAGGGTCGCAGGACAGACTATGACAGCGATGGCGCAATATGTCTTATGCTTCTTCTTTTATCATAAAGAGGAAGAATATTATTCTAAATTGGAGATATCCAGGCAATTGGATATTAATCTTATGAATGTGTCCCGCAGTGTGCAGGAGTTGGAAGAATTATCTCTCTTGCAGACGAAGAAAAAGGGACGTAGTTCCATGGTTACAGGAGTACTGGAAGACAGACAGGCTTTGTATGAAAAAGCATTGCCCTATATGAGAAACCCGGTACAAAAAAGAATGTATGTAAAAGAAGAGGAGTGGCTGTTACAGTTGCCAAAATCTGCAAACCCGGGAGAAGAGACAAGAGTACGTGCGATTGAAAAGAAAAAGTACTTAGAGGTTGCGGACCGTATTCAAATAGTGGACCCGGCTTGGGACATGGAGGTCTCTTATCTGGAACTGGAAGTTTGGCGTTATGATCCCGTCAGATTTACAGATGGAAATTATGTTGATTCAATTTCTTATGCTTTATCGTTAGAGGGAGATGATGATATGGCATGGAAAATGAATATAAATGAGCTTTCACAAAAGAAGCATGCACCTTGAAAATATAACTACACGATATCTGTTTTGTAACAAGTTATGCAAAATACGGGATATTTTTGTGCATTTTTCCGAAAATTACATAAAATTGTAATAATTCGTTAAAATTGTTTGAAAATTTTGAAGATATGTCGTATTATAATGCTTAACAAGGGAAAATATCTAAAAGGAAACTAAATATGTAAACTAATTACTTGAAATGTGTGACAGAAAAAACATATTTGATTGAAAAGGGTTGAAAGGGGAAAAAAGACATGTTAGTAGCCAAGAAAGAGGTATCAAAAATTGATGTTGTAAACAAAAAACCGTTGATTAGAAAGAATCAGACTACAGGTGAGATGGTAGCTGGCTTTCTTGATCCGGAAACAGGAGTATTTGAAGTTGCAATGGAAATAAGTGATGAAAGAGATATCGATGATTTCTTAGATGAATATGATTTATCAGTAGTTATGATTTCAAAAATGTAAATGAAAGGTGCGCTATTGCTTTTAGCGGGATGCTCATAATAAGAGAAAAAAGAAAGGAAAACGGTGAGGGAAAACCATACTGTTTTCCTTTCTTTTTTTCGTGAAAAGAAAATGGCTACATAAAATTGTGAAGAATACTACAACCTCTGGCAGAACAAAAAAACAGGTTGCGCTGTTGCAAACTATGTAATATCATACGGAATTGCTGTGCACAGGCAAGAATATTTTTTTATGAGAGTGGGCAGAGTGTAAATACTCTGCAAAATGAGGAGTAGAAATGAAAAATTTAATAGAGGCAAAGCTGAAACGCTTTTTGAGTTGTATGCTTTCAGTAACTGTGATGACTACAACAATACAGTTCCCAGGGCGCTTTGTATATGCATCAGAGGAGGGAGCATATACAGAGGAAAGTGATTGGGAACAGGAAACGACAGAGGTATGGGAGTCAGAAACTTCGGTGTTTGAAAAAACAAACGAAATGGAGACTAAAGATGAAATGGAGTCAGAATCAGACCTGGAGGAAGAGACGGAAACAGTAACGCAGGAAGAGATTATAAAAGAAGTAGTAAGTGAAGATACAACAGAGGAAGAAGTGACATTAGTGTCACAACAACTGTCTCAGAAAATTGGAGCATGTCAGGTTTCTGTTTACGGTAAGATGCCGGAAGAAGCAACCCTTTCCGTAAAAACACAGAAAATGACAGAAAAGCAGAAAAGGGAAATTGCAAATATGTCTGATATTGTAGAAAATACACAGGAATTGGAGGACGAGGATATTCTGGTGTATAGCTATGACATATCCATTGTGTATCAGAATGAGGAGTATGAACCATATCTTTTTGATGAGATGATGGAGGTGTCTTTACAATTTGCGGATGCGAAAGAGGTTGAGGAAATAGAGGTATTCCATGTTTCAACAGAGACTGACGGGACAGAACAGATTTCTGAGGTGGAGAAAAAGGAAGATGAAATTGTTTTTGAAGCAGACCATTTTTCACAGTACATCTTAATTGCTAATACGACCTACAACAAACAAACTACCTGGAGCTTTGCCTATACAGGAGATGAGGATATTTTAACCATTCCTGCGACCGGTATTTATGAGATAAAGCTTTATGGCGCGCAGGGAGAAAACTCCAGTAGCTATGAAGGCGGAAAAGGCGGTTTTGTCAGTGCGATGGTGAGCTTACAGAAAAAGGATATGCTTACCATACAGACGGCAG